>CAYQBR010000103.1:0-5012 GCA_964415735.1 uncultured Klebsiella sp.
CCTTCAGCGGATCGCCCACGGTGTCACCCACCACGGCCGCCTTGTGATTCTCGGAACCCTTGCCACCGTGATTGCCAGCCTCGATGTACTTCTTGGCGTTGTCCCATGCGCCCCCGCTGTTGGAGGAGGAGATCGCCAGCACGCCACCGGCCACCAGCGATCCGGCCAGCATGCCAGCCACTGCCGGGACGCCGAACAGGAAGCCCACCACCAGCGGTGAACCCATGATCAGCACGCCCGGAGCGATCATTTCGCGCAGAGCCGCCTGGGTGGAGATTGCCACGCACTGGGCGTAGTCGGGCTCACCCTTGCCTTCCATCAGGCCGGGGATGACTTTGAACTGACGGCGCACTTCCTCGATCATGTCGAAGGCGGCCTTGCCCACGGACTTCATGGTCATGGCGGTGAACAGGAAGGGCAGCACGGCGCCCATGAACAGACTCACGAACACCACCGGGTCCAGCAGATTGATGGAGGCCAGCAGGTCGTAACCCGGGTTCTCTTCGCGCATCAGCGTGTCGGCACTGGTCAGGAAGGCGGCGAACAGTGCCAGCGAAGTCAGGATGGCGGCGCCGATCGCGAAGCCCTTGCCGATGGCTGCCGTGGTGTTGCCTGCGGCGTCCAGGATGTCGGTGCGACGACGCACTTCCTTCGGCAGGCCAGCCATCTCGGCGATGCCCCCGGCGTTGTCGGACACGGGGCCGTAGGCATCGATGGTCAGCGCGATGGCCAGGGTGCCGAGCATGCCCAGCGAGCCGATGGCCACGCCGTACATGCCACCGAGTTCCCAGCTGACATAGATCGCAATGGCGATGGCGATGTAGGGCAGCACGGTGGACTTGTAGCCCAGCGCCAGGCCGTAAATGATGTTGGTCGCCGCGCCAGTCTCACAGGACTTCGCCACTTCCTGCACGGGCTTGAACGCGCCGGACGTGTAGTAACCGGTCAGCAGACCCACGATCAGACCGGCCACCAGACCGGACAGGAAGCACCAGTAGATGCCCATGCTGGTGTAGGCTTCGCCGCGGATCTCGAAGTCAGCGGGCACCACGGCACCGGTCACGAAGAACATGGCCACCGCCATCAGGGCGCTGGAGATGATCAGCAGCTTCATCAGCCCGGGAGAGACGTCGTCTTCCGACTTCACCTTCACGAAGAACATGGTCAGCAGACTGATGGGAATGCCCACGGCACTGATCAGGATGGGGTACAGCAGGGCGTCGATGTTGCCGGCGAACACGACGGCACTGATGACCATCGCCGCGCAGGTGCTCTCGGCGCAGGAACCGAACAGGTCAGCCCCCATGCCCGCCACGTCGCCCACGTTGTCGCCCACGTTGTCGGCGATCACGGCCGGATTGCGCGGATCATCTTCCGGGATGCCCTTCTCGACCTTGCCCACCAGGTCGGCGCCGACGTCGGCCGCCTTGGTGAAGATGCCGCCGCCGACACGGGCAAACAGCGCGATGGTGGAGCCACCCAGACCGAAGCCGGCGATGATTTCCATCAGCACGTGATTGGGCAGGTCAGCGGGAAGCCAGGCCTTCATGACGATGTAGACGACCACCAGACCGAGCACCGCCAGACTCACCAGCGCGAAGCCCATGACCGCCCCTGAGTTCAGCGCCACCTTGAAGGCGTCGCCGATGTTGTCCCTGGCGGACACGGTGGTACGGGCATTGCCCTGCGTGGCGATCATCATGCCGATGTAGCCGGAGGCGATGGAGATCACGCCACCGAACAGGAACGCCACCGCGGTGTAGAGCCCCTCGCGGGTGTCCGGCGTATGGTTGTCGTCGATGAGCACCGCGATGATCGCGGCGAACACGAGCATGAAAATGCTGAGGAACTTGTACTCCTGCTTCAGGAAGGCCATGGCCCCCTGAGCGATCGCAGCGTGAATGAATCTGAGGCGGGATTTCTGCTCACCCTCAAGTCCGAGGTCAAGCGGCACACTCATCACCTGGCGCATGTAGAAATAGGCTACGCCAAGACCGAATAGAGATAGCAATATCGAAATTGTAATTGTCATGCCTGGCATCTTGCGGTAACTCCTCGTCTTGTTTTTGTTGGATGAAGCGAGCCGAACAATAGCATATAGGTCTGGACAAACAAAGCCGGCAAAAATGCTGGAAAAGCGCCGAAAATCAAGGCTTCCGGGGCTATGGAGAAGGCTGTGGGAGAGTGCGCCGCGCCGAGATGGCGAGGCTGTGCGAAGGATGTGTGAGACGCGGAACGTTGCGCGTGTTCAGCGCGAGCGACCGCGCCCCTTGGGCTTGCTCTTGCCCTTGCTCTTGCTGGAGGGCGTGGCGGAACCTGCAGTGCGCGCGGCACGAAACGCTTCACGCATTTTCGCCAGCCGCTCGTCCTGCTGCTGGAAGCGCCGCTTCTCCAGCGCTTCACTGATATCGACGAGATCCGCACTCATGGGGTCACGAGTGCCTGAGCTTCCTGCTTGAGGGTGTCCTTGCGCGCCTCCAGCTCCGCGATCAGCTCCTTGTCGAGCGGGTCGACAGGCTGCCCCACCGCATCGGTGTTGCCATATTTCAATTGTTCGGCATTGAGCGCTTCCAGCAATTGCTCGGCGGCGGCAATGGCCTGGTCGAGCCGCTCGTTGGCGGCATTGACACGGGAAGTGCTGTCGCGCAATTCGGCGATCTGAGCTTCCAGTGCGGCAATCCGATCACGCTGAGCCTGTTCCTGCGCCTGAGCATCGCGCCGCTGGGCAGCCGCCTGTGCGTCACGCGCCTGCGCCTCGCGCTCGAGTCGCGCCTGCTCCTGCGCCCGTGCTGCCTCGGCCTGGGCCAGGGCTTCCTGGCGCAGCCGCTCGGCTTCGGCCGCCTCGTTGCGCGCGCGCTCGTCCGCCACGCGTCTTGCCTCGGCTTCGTCAGCGGCGCGCTGCGCTTCCAGGACCGCAGCCTGATCGACCACCGGCTGACTGCTGGAGGAGCAGGCAACGAGAGAGGTCAGCAACAATCCCATGATCAGATAGCGATATGAAGAGATGACGCTGTGAGTTTTTCGGGGGCTTGTCATCGCGAATGTCCTTGCCAGGCTGTGAAGAATGCCGGGAAATGAAGAGCTTGACGGCACCATAATCACTCCAGGATAGTACCGTCAAGTTCCCTGTTCTGTAGTCAGATCCACGCCGCGGGCCGTCGCGCCCACCGGAATCTGTGTGCTTTATATAGACAATTCAGGTATTTGTCAGCATCACGCTGCGCAGTCATGACTCCTTCTCGCGCGCAAGGCTTTCTTCGACCGGCCCTCCTGGTGCTGGCGCTTCCCGTCATCCTGCTCATTGCCGCGCTGCTGCTCGGCCTGCAAGCGCAGCCTTCCGTGCCCCGCAACCTGACGGTGGATGGCGTTGCCATCACGGCCATCGAGGACATGCTCGTGGACCGCGCCCCGGCACGCGTGGGGCGCGCGGGGGAGCTGCACCTGCAACTGGAAGAAAGCGAGTTGAATCTGCTGGCAGCCTTCGCTCTGCAGAACATCCCTCGCCTGCGCAGCGCAGCTGCCCGGGTCAGTGTCGGGCAACAGAGCGCCGCCCTGGATCTCAGCGTCCCGGTGCCCTGGCCCGGCCCGGCTCTCTTCCTCAACCTGCACATCGATGTGGCGGCAGTCGACGGACTTGCCGTGCCGGGAACGCTCTGGATCGGCCGCATTCCCGTCCCGGGTGCGGCCATGCGCCTGCTGGCGGGGGCGGGAGAGCGCTGGCTTGCCAGCAGTTACGTGAATTACGAGACGCTGCGGCCACTGCGCGACAGCATCCGCGATGTGGATTTCTCGGCGCCCACCGCCAGTTTCACGCTGAACTGGGAGCCCCAGCTGATGGCCACCGTGCAGAATCAGGCAGAGCAACTGCTTCTGAGCGCCGACGACAAGGCCCGCATCGAGCACTACCGCGAAACCCTTTCTGCCCTGCTGGCGGCGGTGCCGGCAGACACCCGCACGATCGCGCTGGGTGAGCTGCTGCCCGCCCTGTTCCGCGAGGCGCAGGCTCAGAGCGCTGCAGGGGCGGACCCGGCGGTGGAGAACCGCTCCGTGCTGCAGGCACTGTCGCTCTACATCAACGCCGACACCTCGCAAGACGGCGGGCAGCGTGCGCCTCAGGTGACGCTGCAGCGGCGCAGCGACCTGGCGCAGCACTTCGTCAGCTCTGCTGCCATGACCGCGAGTGTCGGGCCGGACGTGGCCAGTCTGCTCGCCACCAGCAAGGAGGCCCACGATGCCCGCTACCGCTCGGGCTTCAGCTTCAGCGATCTGACGGCCAACATGGCAGGTGTCGCGCTGGGCGATGCCGCCACCATGAACGCCACATCCGCGCGCCGTCTGCAGGAGGCGCTTGCGCGTTCAACAGCGGAAGCCGACTACATGCCAGTGGTGTCGCGTGACAATGCCGGCCTCAGCGAGGAAGACTTCCTGCAGCAATATCAGGACCGCAACAGCCCGGCGTATCTGGAGCGACTTGGCACCATCGACGCACAGCTGGCAGCACTGCCCGTCTACACCCAGCCCTGACTGCGGTGTTCGACCCGCCGAGGCTCTTGTATACTGCCGGCCCGGTCACCGGTGCCGCGCAAGGCGCCCGCAGCACCGCCTTCGACTCACGCAGGCCAGGAACAAAGCACCATGAGCACACAGGACAAACCCGCCCACTTTGACACCGTCAACCTGCATTCCGACCGCAGTGACAAGCCCGAGCACGGCAGCCTGCACAAGGCCGTGCACACTTCGATCGCGTTCGAGTACGACGACGCACGGGATCTGGCCGCGGTATTCCAGGGTCGCAAGGCCGGCTACAACTACGGCCGCCAGCAGAACCCGACGGTGAATGCCCTGCAGAACCGCGTCACGCGCATGGAAGGCGGCCAGGGTACCGTGGCCTTTGCCACTGGCATGGCCGCCATCGGCTCGATCCTGTTTTCACTGCTGCGCCAGGGCGACCATGTGATCTCCAGCGCCTTCCTGTTCGGCAACACCAACAGTCTGTTCCACACCTTCATCAA
>CAYQBR010000104.1:0-5009 GCA_964415735.1 uncultured Klebsiella sp.
GCCTGCGCCGGCAATGCCAGCTGCGCAGCTACCGGCCTGACCTGCAGATCGCCGATCTGCGTGGCAATGTCGGCACGCGCCTGGGCAAGCTCGACCGCGGCGAGTACGACGCCATCATTCTGGCCACCGCCGGCTTGCTGCGCCTGGGGCTGGCCGAACGCATCCGGGCGCGCATCAGCACCACGGCCTCACTGCCGGCCGGCGGGCAGGGCGCGGTGGGCATCGAGTGCCGCGTGGAGGATCACGAGATCATCGCGCTGCTGCAGGTGCTACATCATCACGACACGGCCGACCGGGTCATCGCTGAGCGCGCCGTCAACACGCGACTGCAGGGCGGCTGTCAGGTGCCCATCGCCTGTTTCGCCGAACTGGAAGGGGATGAGCTGCACTTGCGTGCCCTCGTGGGCGACGTGAATGGCCAGCGCATCCTGCGCGAAGCCCAGCGCGGCCCGCGCCAGAACGCCGAACAGCTGGGCGTCGCCGTGGCCAATGCGCTGCTGGCCCAGGGCGCCGACAAGATTCTCGCTGCACTCTACGCGCAGGCATGAACGACACCGCCGCCACTTCCGCACCAGACCCTTCGCACGCTGCGCTGGCGCACTGCCGCGTGCTGCTGACGCGCCCGGCCGAACAGGCGCACAGCCTCGCCGCCGCGATTCGCGCGCAGGGGGGGGAGGCCTTCTCACTGCCTCTGTTGACCATCGTGCCGGTGCAGTCTCCCGATGACACCCAGCGGGTTCGCTCGCGGGTCATGGCGCTGGACCAGTACGCGATTGCGATCTTCATCAGCACCAATGCCGCCACACTCGGACTGGAGTGGATCGAGAATTTCTGGCCGCAGCTGCCCGTCGACCTGCAGGCCTGCGCGGTGGGGCCCGGCACGGCCGCTGTGTTGCGTCAGCTGCCCTGGCCCGTGCACTGCGCCACCACTGGCGTGACCAGCGAGGATCTGCTGGCCCTGCCCGTGCTGCAGGAGGTCCAGGGCAAGCGCATCGCGCTGTTCCGCGGCAAGGGCGGGCGCGAACTGCTGGCCGACACCCTGCGCGAGCGCGGTGCCCAAGTGGATTATGTCGAACTCTACACACGCGAAGCCCCGGCCCACACGCCGGCGCAAACGCGCCAGCTGCTGCAGGAGCAGGCCATCAACTGTGTCGTGCTGACCAGCCAGCAGATCTTCGACACCTTCCACACGCTGCTGCAGGGGGCCACGGCCCTTGATGTGTCGCAAGACAGCGCGCGCGAGCCTCTGCTAGGCTTGCCGCAGAATCTGACGCTCATCGTGCCTTCCGCGCGCGTCGAGGAAGTGGCGCGCCGCGCGGGCTACCCCCACGTACTGAATGCGGGCGGGGCCGATGATCAGGCCGTGCTGGCCTGTCTGCGTCGATGTTCTGCGACTCACCTTGAACCCCAGGAGGCCCGGTGACAGACGGCAGCCCCTCTTCCACCCCTTCCGCGGCAGACGCGGCGGCACGCGCGGATACCTCTCGCGTCCTCGACGAGCTCAGTCGCAGCAATGCCGCCCCGCATGCGCGCGGGCGTTCGCGCAGCAGCGGCCTGCGCCGTTTCCTGATCCTTGTGCTGTTGCTGGTGCCGGTGCTGCTGGCCCTGGTCTGGCTGGTGTCGGCACAGCTGCAGACGGCTGCGCAGGTCGAAGCTCTGCTGGCCGAGAACGCGGCGTTGCAGCAGCGTCTCGCCGCCGCGCCCACGGGCATTCCCGCGCAGCAACTGTCCGGCCTTGTTGATCGACAGGCTCTGGACTCCCTGCGCAGCGAACTCGACCAGCGCCTGGCGGCAGTTGCCAGCGAGGCCGAGAACGCAGCCAGTGCCCGCGCTGCCGGCGCATCGCAACAGGCGCAGGACTGGCTGTGGACGGAAGCGGAGCACCTATTGCGACTGGCCAATCAAAAACTCGCGCTGGAAGGCGATGGCGATTCGGCGCTGCTGATCCTGACCACCGTCGATGAGATGCTGCGCGACTCGGGCGAGCTTGGTGTGCTCGGTGTGCGCGATGCCCTGGCGGGCGAGATGCTGGCGCTGCGCAGCATGGCCTATGTGGACGTTGAAGGCTTGCATGGGCGACTGAGCGCGCTGGTGCCGCTGGTGGAACAGCTCTCGCTGCGCGAGGCATTGGTGCAGAATCACGCCGATCGCCTCGCTGCACAACAGCTGCAGACGCTTCCTGCCGACGCCGGCTTTGCCGCTCAGGCGCTGGCGCTGCTGCGCAGCATCTTCGTCTGGCAGCGCTGGGATGTGCCGCCCGAGGCGCTGTTGCCGCCGCAGCAGGAAGCCACGCTGAAGCAGAATCTGCAGCTCTTGCTGGAGCAGGCGCAACTCGCCCTGCTCATGGCGCAGCCTGAGGTCTATCGCAGTGCGCTCGAGCGCGGCCATGACTGGGTGGCGCGTCACTTCGCCATCGACACGGGAGCAGGTCGCACACTGCAGCAGGAGCTGCAGGCGCTGACGCAGGAGCGCGTGGTGTCCGCGCGCCCCGACATCTCCGGTTCACTCGCCCTGCTGCAGCAGGCCAACGCACGGCGCGCCAGTGCCGCTGCCAGTGACGGGCGCTGAGCATGATCCGCTTCTTCCTCTACGCGCTGCTCGCCGTCGTGCTGGGCCTGCTGGTGACTCTCGCGCTGGCGCGCGATCCGGGGTACCTGCTGCTGTCCTGGGGCAATGTCACGTTCGAGACGAGCCTGTTCGCACTCTTTGTGGCGCTGCTGTTGCTGTTGCTCGCGCTGCGTGTGCTCTATCTGTTGTTCTCCTGGCTCAACCCGCTGCGTTGGCTGCGTTCGGGCCGGCAGTGGTCAGCTGCTCGTGCCGCGCGCCGCGCACTCAATGTGCGCAATGATTCCATGGAAGAGCAGGCCGAAGTGATTCATCGTCTGGAGAGTCTCGCGGCCGAGTCCGGCACCACACCGGCGGCGCTGCGGCGCTTCTGGAAACGCCACACGCGCGGGATGACTCCGGGCGACGATCTGGTGAGTGTCTGCGCGCATGCCTTCCTGCAAGTGGGGGCGCCTGCCGAGGCGGTCGACCTGCTGGAAACTGCGTTGAAATCACGCTGGAGCGATGTGCTGGTGCGGCGCTACAGTCTGTTGAGTCTGAAGCAGGAGGATGCACGAGCCGTGCACCAACTGCAGCAGGCCGAGCGCTGGCTGGCGCAACGCCCGGAAGATGGCGTGCTGCTGCTGGCGACGGCGCGCCTGGCGCTGAGGGCCAGACTCTGGGGCAAGGCGCGGGATTATCTGGAACGCTGTGTCCGTTTGAACGGCGACGCCGAAGCCTACGCCGAACTGGCCAGGCTGCTGCAGGGGCTGCGTGAGGAAGAGCGCGATCCACGCCTGCTGCAATCGGCGACGCGGGCCGTCAGCGCCGCGCTGCCGCCTTTCCCGCAACCGCAGTGATCACTTGCCTTTGATGCCGAGTTCGTCCCAGAGGGCATCCACGCGCTTCTTCACGTCATCGCTCATGCTGATGGGCGTGCCCCACTCGCGGGTGGTTTCCGCGGGCCACTTGCTGGTGGCATCCATGCCCATCTTGGAACCGAGTCCGGAGACTGGCGACGCGAAGTCGAGATAGTCGATGGGCGTGTTCTCGATGAGCACCGTGTCACGTGCCGGGTCCATGCGTGTGGTCATGGCCCAGATCACATCGTTCCAGTCTCGCACATTCACGTCCTCATCCACGATGATCACGAACTTGGTGTACATGAACTGACGCAGGAAGGACCACGCGCCCATCATGATGCGCTTGGCGTGGCCAGGGTACTGCTTGCGGATGCTGATCACGGCCATGCGGTAGGAACAGCCCTCGGGCGGCAGATAGAAATCCACGATCTCCGGGTACTGTTTCTGAATGAGCGGAATGAAGACCTCGTTCAGCGCCACGCCCAGCATCGCGGGTTCATCCGGCGGACGTCCCGTGTAGGTGCTGTGATAGATCGGGTCCTTGCGGTGCGTGAGTTTCTTGACCGTGAAGACAGGAAAGCGCTCGACCTCGTTGTAATAACCGGTGTGATCGCCGAACGGGCCTTCCTCCGCCATCTCGCCCGGCTCGATCACACCCTCGAGCACGAACTCGGCACTCGCCGGCACCTGCAGATTGCTGGTGAGACAATTGAGCACTTCGGTTTTCTGTCCGCGCAGCAGGCCGGCGAAGGCGTACTCGGACAGCGTGTCGGGAATGGGGGTCACAGTGGCCAGAATGGTGGCCGGGTCGGCACCGATCGCGATGGCGACGGGGAAGGGCTCGCCCGGGTGCTTGAGCTGCCAGTCGCGGAAATCCAGCGCGCCGCCACGATGCGAGAGCCAGCGCATGATGAGCTTGTTGCGGCCGATCACCTGCATGCGGTAGATGCCGAGGTTCTGGCGCTCCTTCTCCGGTCCGCGGGTGATGACCAGCGGCCAGGTGACGAGGGGCCCGACATCCCCGGGCCAGCAGGTCTGCACCGGCAACATGGAAAGGTCGATATCGGCCTCGTCGATGATCACGTCGCGGCAGGGCGCCGTCTTCTTCACATCCGGCGCGATGTTCAGCACCTGACGATAGGCGGGCAGATTCTGCCACAGCTCCTTCCAGCCCTTGGGCGGTACCGGTTCCTTCAGGAAGGCGAGAAGGTGCCCGACATCTCGCAAGCCCTGCAGGTCTTTCTGACCCATCGCCAGCGCCACGCGGCGCGGATGTCCGAAGAGATTGCCCAGCAGGGGAATGGAGGAATTGCGCGGATTCTCGAACAGCAGGGCAGGACCACCGGCGCGCAGCGCGCGGTCGCAGATTTCCGTGATTTCCAGATTGGGATCGACTTCCTGGCGGATCCGGACCAGATCGCCCTCCTGTTCCAGAAGGGCAATGAATTCACGAAGATCCTTGCATGGCATGGCGTGTGTCCGTCTTCAGCAGGAAGTGGGCCAGGGAAACGATGTTCGCGAAGCCGGATAAGCCTCGCTCCCACAGGTACGCAGGAGCGAGAGAGCGGATCACTTGCGCTTCATGGAGTTGAAGAACTCGTC
>CAYQBR010000105.1:0-4982 GCA_964415735.1 uncultured Klebsiella sp.
CGAAGTGTAACCCTATATAAGAACGGATGGAATATGGATTTCTCACATGGGCAAGCGAAAAGTGGCTGTTTTTTGCTGTTTTTCTGCCGATTCAGGCGAGGCCGGGCGCCTCATTGCGCGCCGGCATCGAAAATCTTTCCGGGATTCATGATGCCACGAGGATCGAACAGCTTCTTCATGGCCTTCATGTAGGCAATTTCCTCGGCGCTGCGACTGTAGGCCAGGAAGGGTTTCTTCAACAGTCCGACGCCATGTTCGGCCGAAATACTGCCACCGAAACGCTGCACGCAGGCGAAGATGTCGAGACTGACTTCAGCGCACTGCTTGAAGAACACCGCCTTGTCGAGACCCTCGGGTTTCAGAATGTTCAAGTGCACATTGCCGTCGCCGATGTGACCGAACCAGATGATCTCGAAGTCGGGGTATTGCTGCGTGACGATGGCATCGACTTCATGCAGGAATGCGGGCACCTGGGACACCTTCACCGAGATGTCATTCTTGTAGGGCGTGAAGCGGGAAATGGTCTCGGAAATGTCTTCACGCAGACGCCACAGATCCCGCGCCTGAGAGGAATTCTGACTGATCGTGCCGTCCAGCGCCCAGCCCTGCTCCACGCAGAATTCGAACGCCTCCATGGCCTGATCCATGGTCTGTTCCGTGAGATTCTCGAACTCGATCAGCGCGTAGAAATCACCGACGGTTTCACAGGGACGCTGCAGACCTTTCTCGGCGATCACATGACGCAGGGCCTTCTCGGAAAAGAATTCGAAAGCCATCAGCGGCAGGCGTGACTGGAAAGTCTGCAGCACATGCATGGCCGCTTCCATCGTCTCGACCGCGAGCACCAGCACCGTCGGGTCCTTCGGTGGCGTGGCGAGTTTCATGGTCAGTTCCACAATGAAACCGAGCGTGCCTTCGGAACCGATGAACAGGTGCCGCATGTCATAGCCAGTGGCGTTCTTGATCAGGCCCTTGTTCAGGTCCAGCAGCGTGCCGTCGCCCGTCACCACTTTCATGCCCACCACCCAGTCGCGGGTGAGGCCGTACTTGATGACCTTGATGCCACCGGCATTGGTGGCGACGTTGCCGCCGATCTGACTGGAGCCGGAGGACGCGAAATCCACCGGGTAGAACAGCTGCTGTTCCTCGGCGAAATTCTGCAATTGTTCGGTGACGACACCGGGCTGACACACCACCTGGCGATCAGTGGCATCGAAGCTCAGGATCTTGTTCATGCGATCAAACGCCACGACGATCTCGCCATTGGCCGCCACGGCACCGCCGCTCAGACCCGTGCGTCCGCCCGAGGGCACCAGCGCAATGCCGTGCTCGTTGGCAAGACGCACGATGGCCTGCACCTGTTCGATGGAGGAGGGCAGCGCGATGACTGCGGGGCGGGGCTCATGCGCTTTCGTCCAGTCACGACCGTAATGCGCGAGGGAATCGGCATCGGACAGAAGCTTGTCGGCACCCACGATCTGCGTGAGTGCGGCCATCAAAGGTGCGGGCAATGCGTTCATCGAAAGGACAACCCCAGTAAATTTGCGACGGGCCTATGCTACCATAGGCGCCCTGTCTTCCTGCAGCCACACGCCAAGAGAACACACTGCCTCATGAATCCGAAATCACTCGAAAAGAGCAAGATCAAATTCCTTCTTCTCGAAGGTCTGCATCAGAGCGCCGTCGACACCTTGAATCAGGCCGGCTACACGAACATCGAATATCTCAAGACCTCGCTGTCCGAGGAACAACTCATCGAGAAGGTGCGCAATGTGCACTTCATCGGCATTCGCTCGCGCACGCAGCTGACGCGCAAGGTCTTCGAGGCCGCCGAGAAACTGCAGGCGGTGGGCTGCTTCTGCATCGGCACCAATCAGGTGGATTTGATTGCGGCGCTGCAGCGTGGCATTCCCGTCTTCAATGCGCCGTACTCGAACACGCGCAGTGTGGCGGAACTGGTGATCGCGCAGGCCATCCTGCTGCTGCGCGGCATTCCCGAGAAGAATGCCCAGGCCCATCGCGGTGTGTGGCAAAAGATTGCAACCGGCTCTTTCGAGGCCCGCGGCAAGAAGCTGGGCCTGATCGGTTACGGCAACATCGGCTCACAATTGAGTGTGCTGGCCGAGTCCATGGGCATGAAGGTGTATCTGTACGACATCGTCACCAAGCTGCCCCTGGGCAATGCCGTGCAGTTGTCGTCGCTGAAGGAACTGCTGCAGACCTGTGATGTGGTGAGTCTGCATGTGCCGGAAACACCGCAGACAGAGAACATGATCGGCGCCGAGCAGCTGAGCTGGATGAAGAAGGGCGCCATCCTCATCAATGCCTCGCGTGGCACCGTGGTGGATATCGACGCACTCGCAGCAGCCCTGCACAACGGTCATCTCGCCGGCGCAGCCATCGACGTGTTTCCGGTGGAGCCGCGCTCCAACGAGGACGAATTCCTCTCGCCGCTGCGCGAGTTCGACAACTGCATCCTCACGCCCCACATCGGCGGCAGCACCATGGAAGCGCAGGAGAACATCGGCCTCGAAGTGGCCGAGAAACTGGTGAAGTACAGCGACAACGGCTCGTCCTTCACCTCGGTGAATTTCCCCGAAGTGTCGCTGCCGGCACACCCGGGCATGCACCGACTGCTGCACATTCACCGCAACGTGCCGGGTGTGCTCTCGCAGATCAACAGCATCTTCTCCGACAACGGCATCAACATCCGCTCGCAGTATCTGCAGACCAACGAAGAGATCGGCTACGTGGTGATGGACATCGATGTGGCGTACAGCAAGGTGGCGCTGGAGAAACTGAACCAGGTCAAGGGCACGATCCGTTCGCGCGTGCTGTTCTGATCGCAGGAACGCTTACTGGAACACCTTGTCCAGTATGGCGAAAAGCTGCTGCTGATACGGCGCGGCCTCGTTCACCAGATGATGCCGGGCGCCCGCGATCTTCGTGATGTGCGCCCGGGGAAACCGCCGCGCAATCGCCTGCAGATTGTAGACCCAGTCCACCGTCGTGTCGCCCGTGCCCTGAATCACCTCCAGCGCAGCGGAACAGGGCGGGCCGGATACAAAGTCAGGCATCCACTTCTTGAGCGCACTGACCCAGCGGGCCGACAACTGCCGGCTCTGCAAGGGGTCCCGCTCACGCACGAAGTGCAGGAAAGCCTTGTCGTGACTGTTGTCGGCAAAGCTGCGCGGAATGCCCTTCACGAAAGGCTTCAAGACAGCGTGCAGCGCACGGCCCCGCCACCACTGATACGGTCGCACCAGCGGCGCCAGCAACACCACTTTCTTCACCTGCCCACTGCCTTGCTGACAATGCCGCAGCGTGTAGTCCATGGCGATGGCGCCGCCGGTGCTCTGACCCAGCAGATGCCAGGGCTGCGGCAGCGCATCGCCCGCAGCCTGCTGCAACACCGCTTCGAGCGCATCGGTGTACTGGCTGAAGGCGTCGATGCTGGCGCGTGCGCCGGAGGAAAGACCGTGGCCCGGCAGGTCGAACAGCACCACGCCCAGGCCCAGTTCAAGCAGATGTTGCAGCAGCCGGCCGTAGAGCCCGCCGTGATCGTAGTAGCCGTGCATGACGAACACCGTGCCGCGCGAGGCTGGCTCGCGCGCGGCATGGTACTGACAGAAGAGGCGGAGGCCGCCACTCTCCAGCACCCCGGCACTGATGTGCAGCGTGGGGGAGGGCAGTGGCAGGCCATAGAACTGCAGATAGGGCATGAGTGCCGGCAGCCCGGCACTGCTGTGGTGAAAGCGACAGGGCGTCAGCGCCGCCTGCAGGGCATCGATGTCGGCCTGGTGAAACATCCCTTGCCCTCCTCGCGTGCCGCCGCCGTGCGCCGATCAGGCCTTGCGCGCGTAACGCTCGGCCATTTCCTCCAGCGAATACACCTTGCCGATGCGGGCCGCCTGACCCGCGGTGCCGAAGGCTTCCAGTCGCGCCTTCACCACGGACTTCATGGCCTTGATGGTCGGGGCCAGGAACTTGCGCGGGTCGAATTCGGACGGGTTCTCCGCCATGAACTTGCGCACCGCGCCCGTGGAGGCCAGACGCAGGTCGGTGTCGATGTTCACCTTGCGCACGCCGTGGCGGATGCCTTCCTGGATCTCTTCCACCGGCACGCCGTAGGTCTCGCCGATCTGACCGCCGTACTGGTTGATGATGGCCAGCCACTCCTGCGGCACGGACGACGACCCGTGCATCACCAGGTGCGTGTTGGGAATGCGACGGTGGATCTCCTTGATGCGCTCGATGGCCAGCGTGTCCCCTGTGGGCGGACGGCTGAACTTGTAGGCACCGTGGCTGGTGCCCACGGCGATGGCCAGAGCGTCCACGCCGGTGTCGTCCACGAAGCGGGCGGCTTCTTCCGGATCGGTCAGCATCTGGTGCATGGAGAGCACGCCCTCGGCGCCGATGCCGTCTTCCTCGCCCGCCATGCCGGTTTCCAGCGAGCCCAGACAGCCGATCTCGCCTTCCACGGACACGCCGCAGGCATGCGCCATCTCGACGGTCAGACGCGTGACGCGCACGTTGTAGTCATAGTCCATGGGTGTCTTGCCGTCTTCCCCGAGAGAGCCGTCCATCATCACGGACGAGAAGCCCAGCTGGATGGAGCGCTGGCACACCGCCGGTGACACGCCGTGATCCTGGTGCATCACGATGGGGATATGGGGGAATTCCTCGATGGCGGCCTGAATCAGGTGCTTGAGGAAGTTGGAGCCGGCGTATTTGCGCGCCCCGGCCGAGGCCTGCAGGATGACCGGGCTGTTGCATTCACTGGCCGCTTCCATGATGGCGCGGACCTGTTCCAGATTGTTGACGTTGAAGGCCGGGACGCCGTAGCCGTTCTCGGCGGCGTGGTCCAGCAGCTGACGCAGACTGATGAGTGCCATGGATTACCTCGTTGTGTGTTCCGTTGAATGATGTGCGTGACGGGCGCCGACTTCCTCCAGTATCTGCACTGCCGGCAGGGTTTCGCC
>CAYQBR010000106.1:0-4925 GCA_964415735.1 uncultured Klebsiella sp.
GAGCAGATGGGTCTGGACATTTCCGACCACGACGAGAAGGGCTACTCTATGTAGCCCTCGCCCGCGCCGGGCTCACCCCCGGCGCGGCGCTTCGTCCGGAGTCGCCATGCCTCGCGCCCTGTTGTCCGCCACCCTGCTCATTGCCCTGCTCGCGGCCTGCAGTCGCGACACCCCACCCGACCCGGCACCCGCTCAATCCATCGCCATCCGTGTGCTTTCCGCTCGCCTCGACATGGTCAGTGGCGGTGACGCGCTGGTCTCGATCACCAGCTCGGGCGTCCCGCTGAACACCGTGCAGGTCGCGCTGGAAGGGCGCGACATCAGCGAGTTGTTCACGCTCGATGCGCGTGACAACAGTCTCAAGGCCCTCGTCACCGGCCTGCAGGACGGGCAGAACTCCCTGGCGGCCATGGACGCAGCCGGCAGTGCCCGCGCGCAGATCACCCTGCTCAATCATCCGGCCTCGGGCCCGATCTTCAGCGGCCCGCCGCTGCAGCCCTTCGTGTGCACGAGCGCCGAGCAGGGCTTCGGCGAACCGCTGGATGCCGATTGCGCCACCGTGACGCAGATTCGTCATTTCTATCGCCGCCAGGCCGGGGACTTCGTCCCGATCAGCGACATCACCGCCCCCTATCCCGACGATCTGGCCTACGCGGAGTTTCGTCCCGGCGAGCGGGTGCCGTTCATCGTGCGCGTGGAGTCGGGCACGCGCAATCGGGCGCTCTATCACATCGCCGTGCTGGACGACCCCCGCCGCACCTACGGCGAATGGGATGCCGTGCGCAGCTGGAATCAGCGCCTGGCCTTCAGTTACGGCGGCGGCTGCGGCACCCAGTACAACCAGGGCTCCCGCGCCCTGGAAAGCGTGCTCGATGCCACACTGCTGGGCGAAGGTTTCGCCCATGTGGTGTCCTCGTTCATGGTGATGGGGCATCAGTGCAACGATGTCCTGGCCGCCGAAACGACCATGCTGCTGAAGGAGCATTTCATCGAGCAGTACGGCGAGCCGGTGTGGTCGCTGGGGCTGGGCGAGGCCGGTGGCGCCGCGCTGGTCCTGCTGATCGCCCAGAACTACCCCGGACTGCTGGACGGCCTGCTGCCCGGCATGACCTACCCCGACGCCTTCAGCCTGCGCAACGCCGCGCTGGACTGCCGGCTGCTGCAGCGCCATTTCGAGCAGTCGAGCGTGTCCTGGACCCCGGAGCAGCGCCAAGCGGTGGAAGGCTTCGCGCCGGGCACCTGCGCGGCGTGGGCAGACACTGTGGCCGACGCCCTCGTGGCGGACGCAGGCTGCGGCATCGACGAGGCGCTGATCTACCATCCCGAGCTCAATCCCGGTGGCGCGCGCTGCACGCTGTTCGACACCAATGTGGCGAGCGTGGGGCGGGACCCGGACACCGGCTTCGCCCATCAGGTGCTGGACAATCGCGGCGTGCAGTACGGGCTGCAGGCAGTGCAGGACGGGCGTATCAGCGCAGAGGCTTTCGTCGCGCTGAATGAGCGGGTGGGAGGCCTGGATCGCGACGGCCACTGGGTGCCGCAGCGCACGCAGGCGCAGCCTGCAGGGGTAACCCTGGCCTATCGCAGCGGGCGCCTCAATCGCGGGGCCGGAGCGCTCGCCAGCGTGCCGATCCTCCACTATCGCGCCTACACTGACGGGCAGGGTGATGTGCACGACTTCCTGCACGATCTGCAGGTCCGCGAGCGGCTGCGCCAGGCCAATGGCAACGCCGACAATCAGCGCATCTGGGTTCAGGCTGACGCGCTGCCGCTGGAGCCGCTGCGCGCGCTGGCGCTGCAGACCATGACGCAATGGCTGGATGCCCTGCAGGCGCAGGACCCGGACACACCGCCACTGACTCGCGTGAACCGGGCCCGACCGGCCACGGCCGTCGATGCCTGCTGGACGGCAGCCGGCGAACGCATCGACGAAGCACTGGACATCGCCGCGCCGGGCCAGTGCCTTGGACTGTATCCGGTGCACGCAAGCCCCCGCCTTGCAGCCGGTGGCGGCCTGGCGGAAGACGTGATGGTCTGCGCCCGCCGACCGCTGGAGCGCAGCGCCTACCGGGCGAGTTTCAGCGACGCGCAGTGGGCACGACTGGAAGCGGTGTTCGCGCAGGGGGTGTGCGATTGGAGTCAGCCGGGCGAGGCGCAGCAGCGCGTGGCAGGCTCCTGGCTGCGCCTGCCGCTGCAAGAGTGAGGAGCCCGCGCAGGCGAGCTCAGAAGTCGAAGAAGTAGATCTCGAAATTGAACTGGAAGCGCGGCTCCGGGTCCCAGCTTTCGTCGCGGGCCATGATCAGCTGCGGCACCAGCTCCATCACCAGCCAGTCCTCGTAGACTGCCTTGCGATACACCGTCTGCACGTAGTAGTTCTCCACTCTGGGATTGGGCTGACTCAGGCCGAGCACGCCGGCCTCGTAGGTCAGCGTCTCCCGCTCACCCAGGGATTGATGCACCGAGACGGTCTGGGCGAACTCGAACTGGTTGTAACGGTCCTTGTAGTCCAGGTCGGTGTCGAAGCGCAGGAACATCGTGTCGTTCAGCTCGCGGCTGAAGTAGATGCGGCCGTCCTGTCCCCAGCCCTCGGCATGGTAGTACCACAGCTTGTGATCGGCGCCGAAGTACCAGATGTCGTTCAGCTCCAGGCCATAGCGGGTGCGGAAGCGGTAGAACGGGTCCAGCGGGATGCGCCCCTTCACTCCCACATCGTGAGTGAAACGCAGCCCGTCGCGTTCGGGCAGCTCGTAGCTGAAGCCGCCGGAAAATTCTGAAGGCCGGATGTTGCTCAGGCGCTCGTCACGCAGGGAATCGGTTTCCGTCTGCTCGGACTCGAACACCAGCTTCCAGCGCTCGGTGGCCTGGGGCAGGTCGATGCGGCCGCTCAGGCGCGCCGTGGAGTGGTAGTCCCCCTGCTCGCTGACCTGCTGATTCACCTTCAGGCGCAGATAGCTTTGATTGCTGTGCTCCCCCACCCCGCCACCGGACAGCCAGTCGTCCAGGCCACGGCCGATGCCGGAAACATTGCGCGAGACGGTGTCACGTCGCGTCTCCAGCCAGCTCCAGGCCGAGGTCTCGGTGATGGCCGGCATGTCGGGCAGGCGCAGACGCCCGCCAGCGCCGGCATCGGGCTGCGCCTGCAGCGGCGCGGCAAACCCCAGGAGTGCGGCGCCCAGCAGAGCGCAGGAAGGGAGTGAAAGGCGGGCAAGCGTTGTCATGCGAGTAGTCCTGTGAAACCTGGATCAGGGCGTGTGCGGCGGCAGGCCAGCGTGGTCACCCAGCGCGGAGATGACCCACTCGGAGCCATGATGCAGAGGGCCGATCATGGCGATGAGCAGGGCCGAACCGAGCACGAGAAGCAGTATCAGCTGCCAGCGCTGCAGTGTCACCCGGCTCGATGCCAGCAGCAATGCCTTGATGCGGGTTTCGACGTCGCGCTCGGCAAAGGCCATGGCGTCCTGGGGCAGCAGCGCCGGGCAACTGAGCAGCAGACGCTTGATCTTGAGCAAGGTCTCGGCCACGGCCAGCGGCCCGCAGCGCTCGGCCGCACGGAAATCGCAGGCCTGCTCGGTGACCACCTGCAGGTCGGCCAGGACGCGACGCGACAGCGGCCCGGGCAGAATGGCGCAGCACAGGCGCGCCACCAGCAGGCGCAGATTGTCGCGGCGCTCCTGATGCGCGCGCTCGTGGTGGAGGATGATGTCCAGGTCCTGGGCCGTGCAGGCCTCGCGCAAGCCGCTGCTCAGGTAGATGCGCGGACGCCACCAGCCCAGCGTGAAGACCAGGGGGCAATCGGAGTCCATCTCGTACCAGGCGCCGCGGCGCCGCCCCAGGACATCGAACTGCGCATGCAGCTGGCGCGAACGGCGCAGCGTCGTGACGAAGCGCCACAGCAGCACCAGCAGCACCAGCGTGCCGAGTGCAATGCCGAAGCCAGCCAGCGCAGCGGAGTCGATCAGGGGCGCATGACTCGCGCAGTCCGCGTGGCAATGGGCCTGCACCAGCAGGGTTTCCGCCGGCGGCATGAAGAGGATGACGGTGCTGAGCAGCGCGGCCGCAAAGGGCAGCACCCAGTAAGCCAGCAGCAGCGTGCTGCCATGACGCGGATGCAGATTCAGCAGCGTGGTGCGCAGCAATGGATACACCAGCACGAACAGCGCACTCAGCGCCAGCCATAGAGCCAGCCAGATGGACGCGAATGTGCCGACACTGTTGATCATCGCGGCGTGCCCTTTTCCTGTTTCTTGCGTGCGATCAGCGCTTCCAGGTCGGC
Organism: uncultured Klebsiella sp.; assembly: GCA_964415735.1. GTDB lineage: Bacteria > Pseudomonadota > Gammaproteobacteria > Pseudomonadales > Pseudohongiellaceae > UBA5078. The sequence goes on from CAYQBR010000106.1 coordinate 4,274, forward strand.
CAGGGACTTGTCATCCAGATCGGCCGCCACGTTGACGAAACTGCTGAGGATCGTTTCCAGCTTGCCGTCGTGCAGCAGGTGGATGATGTCGCCCATCAGACGCCCCAGCAGATGCGAACGCGACACCTTCGGCGCATAGGCATAGGCGTGGCCCGTCTTGCTGCGCGTGACCAGCTCCTTGCGGTGGAGCCGCTCCAGCGTGGACTGCACCGTGCTGAGCGAGGGCTGCCGGATGGCGGGAATGCGCTGGCAGATGGCCTTGGCATCCAGATCGGGTTCTTGCCAGAGTGCTTCGAGCACGCCCAGTTCGAGTTCGCCCAGGGTGTTGGGCAGCATGTTGGATGCGGAACGCTTCTTGATCATCGAGATTGGCCCACCGCGCGTGAAAACCGACTGCCGCACGGTCTTTGCTCTTCCTTGTTAGTTTAATTATTTCAATATGTTGCGATAAAGCTGCGCGACATTCAGCGCGTTGTCTTCGTGACTCGGGCGCGCGGCGCTTAGACTCTGCGCCCAACGCCTCGCGACGCCCTGCCGACTGACAGGCTCGCGGCGAAGATAACACAGCCCAGGAAGAGCACAAACCAGAGGAAGCCCCATGCACCAACGCCTGTTGACCACCACCATCGCCACCCTCATCGCCAGTGGCGCC
>CAYQBR010000107.1:0-4839 GCA_964415735.1 uncultured Klebsiella sp.
GCGGTGCCGCCCTGGCCGTGAGTGCGGATGCCGACGAGATGGACGAGGTCGGTGAGTACGAATAAGGCGCTTGCGCTGAGCCTGCGCCGGGCGGCCATGGATTTGCTGGCCCGGCGCGAACACTCCCGGGCCGAGCTGCTGGACAAGCTCCAGCGCCGGTTCCCCGACGCCGAGGCGCTGTTCGCCGAGGTGCTCGATCAACTCACGGCCGACGGCCTGCTCGATGACGAACGTTTCTGCGAAGCCTATGTGCGCTACCGGCGCTCGCGAGGGGCGGGGCCTCTGCTGATCCGGCAGGAGCTGCGCCAGAAGGGCGTCGCCGCGCAGACTCTGCAGGCCGCGCTCGACCTGTCGGCCGAGCAATGGCTCGACACCCTGCGTGCGCTGCTGCTGAAGAAGTCCGGAGGCAGCCTGCCGTCCGCGTCCGAGCGGGCGGCCCGGCAGAAGCTCTATCGCGCCATGCTGGCCAAGGGCTACCCGGCAGACATGATTTCCCGCGCCTTTGCCGCGGCAAGCTGAGCTATACTGCGGCCAAAACAGCCGCTCCGGCGGCCAGCGCGAGGTCAACGCCGCATGAGTCTGTCCCCTTCACGTTCGCGCCAGTTCGCTCCCATGTTTGCCTGCGGCGTTGCCACCAGTCTGTGGCTCGGTGCGGTGGCCTCCGTGCACGCGGCCGAGCTGCGTATCAGCCTGCAGGATGCCGACTCCGGCGCACCGCTGGCCGATGCCGTGGTGGAGGTGGTGTTGCCGGAAGGCTTGCAGGCGGCGCACACCACGCTCGGTGAGTTCAGTGTGGATCAGATTGACAAGGAGTTCGTCGCCAATGTCACGGTGGTGCCGCGCGGCAGCAGCGTGCGCTTTCCCAACAGTGACGACATCCTGCACCACGTCTATTCGTTCTCGCCTGCCAAGGTGTTCGAGTTGCCGCTCTACGGCAATGGCCAGAACATCGACTATCAGCAACTCTTCGACGTGGCCGGTGTGGTGGAACTTGGCTGCAACATCCACGACTGGATGCTGGGTTATGTCTATGTCGCGCAAACCTCGCTGGCCGTGAAAACGGATGCCGAGGGGCAGGCCACGCTCAGTGGCATCCCGGCCGGCACCTACGAGGTGCGCCTCTGGCATCCCCGCGCCAGGGCAGGGGCGCCCGAGTTGCAGCAGTCGCTCGTCTTCGACGACGCCACGCCCGCCACGCTGCGCATGGCCGTGAGTCTGGAGCGCGACAATCGTCTGCGCCGAGCGCCAAACCCCGCCCGCGAACGCTATCGATGAAGGCCGCCACGCCGTGAGCAGCCTCTTCGCCTTCCGCAGCTTCCGCACACGCCTGCTGGTGTTCCTGCTGGCGCTGCTGCTGCCGGTGCTGCTCGGCATCTATGTCTTCGTGAACCGGGAGAACACGGCCTACACCGACGACACCATCGACAGTTACCTTCAACTCGGTGCTGATGTCTTTGATTTCACGAGGGAAGAGCACAAGAACACGCTGCTCACCATCACCAGCACCATGACCCGCGACTGGGGGTTTCGCAACGCCTTCGGCACGGGCGACCCTTTCACTATCATCGACGCGGCCGACAATATCCTGATGCGCTCGCTGGGGGCCGCCGACATGATGCTCATCGCGTCCATGGAGGGCGAGGTCATCATTGACACCCGCATGCAGGGTTTCGAGACACTCGAGGGCGAATGGCGGGCGCTGATGGATGCGGCGGCCGCCTCCAGCGACGGCATCGGGGATGCCATCATCACGGTGCAGGGCGTGCCCTATCAGATCACCGTCATTCCGCTGTTCCTGCCCACGCCAGTGGCATGGATCTTCGGCGGCTTTCCCCTGGACAACCGCTTCGCCGCCACGGTGAAGCAGAGCATCGTGTCCGATGTCTCCATCGTCGAGTTCACCCAGACAGGCCCCGCGCAGGCCGTGCCTGACGTGCACGTTATTGCCTCCACACTCAGTGCGGACAACCAGCAGCGCCTGAGCGCGCATCTGCAGCAGACAGGCACGGCGGTGACCGACACCCTGCGAGTCGCCTTCGCCGACGGCGAGTACGGCACGCTGCTGCGGCCGTTGTATGGCCAGCCGGGCGACAGCCTGCAGATCGTCGCCGTCATCCAGAAGTCCTACAACGAGAACATGGAGAACCTGCAGGCCTTCCAGAACGTGCTGCTGCAGTTCTACATCGCCGTGATCGCCATCAGCCTGCTGGCGGTGATCCTGCTGGCGCGCTCCGTCACGCGGCCCATCCTCGATCTGGCGCGACGCGTGCGGCGCATCGAGGCCGGGGACTACGGGCAGGCGGTGGCCGTGACCGGGCAGGACGAGATCGGCCAGCTGGCCGGCTCCATCAACACCATGGCGGCCGGCCTGGCCGAGAAAGAGAAGGTGCGCGACCTGCTGGGGAAGGTGGTGTCGCACGAGATCGCCGAGGAACTGCTGAGCAAGACCATTGCGCTGGGCGGCGAGGAACGCGTGGTGACGGTGCTGTTCGCCGACATCAAGGGCTTCACTTCCCTGTGCGAGAACCTGGCGCCCGAGGCGGTGCTGACGCTGCTCAACCGCTACCTGAGCGAGATCACCGAGGTGATCGAACGCCATCACGGCGTGGTGGACAAGTACACCGGGGATTCGGTCATGGCGCTGTTCGGGGCGCCGCTCAGCCGTCCGGGCGATGCGGGCAATGCCATCGCCACCGCGCTGGCCATCCAGTCCGCTATGGCGGCGCTCAATGCGGCGAATCTGGCCCAGGGCATGCTCGCCATCGAGGCCGGCATCGGCGTGCACACCGGGCTGGTGGTGGCTGGCAATCTGGGCTCCCAGAATCGCCTGAACTACACGGTGATCGGGGATTCGGTGAATCTGTCCGCGCGGCTGGAAGGGCTGACGCGGCGCTATCACGTGCCCAATATCGTCAGTGAAGCCACTCGCCTGGAAGCGCCTGGCTTTGTCTATCGCGAGCTGGATCTGGTGCGCGTGGCGGGCAAGAAGGAACCGGTGCGCATCTTCGAGGTGCTGGGCCGTGAAGGCGAGGTGAGTGCGCAGGCGCTGCAGGAAGCCGCCGACTTCGCCCAGGTGCTGCGGCATTACAGGGCGCAGGAGTGGCAGGAGGCGCTGCAAGGGCTGGAGACACTGCTGGCGCAACAGCCGGAAGAGGCGCGCGAGCAGAGTCTGTACACGGTCTACGCTGCCCGCATCGCCGTGCTGCGCCACGAGGCCTTGCCGCCCGACTGGGACGCCGTGCACACCTTCGACAAGAAATAGGTATCAGAAAAACAACAACAAGATCAAAAGGATGAGCCATGAAGCTGGTCAAGCCGTTCAATGCCCTGCGCCCCCGTCCCGAGCTGGCCTCCCGCGTGGCAGCGCCACCCTACGATGTCCTGAACCGCGACGAAGCCCTCGCCATGGCCGCCGGCAACCCGTTCAGCTTCCTGCGCATCAACAAACCCGAGATCGACGTGGACCCGTCCATCGAGGCCTTCGACCCGCGCGTCTATCAGCGCGGCGCCGAGAATCTGCAGCGCTTCATCGCCGAGGGCATCCTGCAGCGCGATGAGCACAGCACCTTCTACGTCTACAAACAGGTGATGGGCAGCCATGAGCAGATCGGCCTGGTCGCCGCCGCCTCGGTGGCGGCCTACGAACAGAACCTGATCAAGAAGCACGAGTTCACGCGGCCGGACAAGGAGGACGACCGGGTGCACCACATCGCCACCCTGGGCGCTCAGGTCGGCCCCGTGTTCCTGACCTACCGCGCGCGGCCAGCCATCGACGCCCTGATCGCCGGCATCGTGAGGCAGCCGCCGGAATACGATTTTGTCTCCGACGACGGCAATCGCCATGTGCTCTGGGTGGTGCAGGACGACGCCACCGTGGCGCAGCTGCAGGCGCAGTTCGATGCGGTGGACTGTCTGTATGTGGCCGACGGGCATCACCGCTCTGCGGCCGCCCAGCGCGTGAAGGAACTGCGGCGGCAGGCGGCCGCAGCGCCCACGGGTGAGGAGTCCTGGAATTACTTCTCGGCCGTGATCTTTCCCCACAATCAGATGCAGATCCTCGACTACAACCGCGTGGTGAAGGACTTGAACGGTCTGGACGACGAGGAGTTCCTGGCCCGGCTGCAGCTGTGCTTCAAGGCACGCTTCAGTCGCGAGGGGGCGGTGAAGCCGCGCAAGGAACACGAGTTCAGCATGTACCTGGGCGGGCAGTGGTACGTGCTGGAAGCCATCGAAGGGCTGTGGAATGACGCCGATCCCGTCGCGCGGCTGGACGTGAGCATCCTGCAGAACAATCTGCTGGCGCCGCTGCTGGGCATCGCGGACCCGCGCCGCGACAAGCGCATCGATTTCGTGGGTGGCATCCGCGGGCTGCAGGCGCTGCAGCAGCGCGTGGATTCAGGGGAGTGCAGGGTGGCGTTCGCGCTCTATCCCACCTCCATCGTGAGCCTGATGGCGATTGCCGATGCCGGCGAGGTGATGCCGCCCAAGTCCACCTGGTTCGAGCCCAAGCTCAAGAGCGGCCTGTTCATTCACGTGCTGGATTAGCGCGGAATCGCTTGCAAGCAAGCTCCAACTAGCCCGAATGCGCCCCGTCCCGGTACTGGGTGGGCGTCACGTGGTGGATGTCCTTGAACGCCTTGTTGAAGGATGAAAGTGCCGAGTAGCCCACGTCGAAGGCGATGTTGGCAATGGGCTCGCGCTGCTCAGGCGGCAGTTCCAGCCGTCGGCAGGCCTCGGCAATGCGGAACTCGTTGAGGAACTGATTGAAGTTGCGATAGCCCAGTTCCTTGTTGATCACCCGGCGCAGCCGGTATTCCTGCATGGACAGCCGCTGTGCCA
>CAYQBR010000108.1:0-4831 GCA_964415735.1 uncultured Klebsiella sp.
GGATCTTGAGGTGATGGCTGAGCGCGGACTGGCGGATGTCCAGGATGTGGCAGATCTCCAGCACGCCGAAGGAGCTGGTGCGCAGCAGGCGCAGGATCTCCAGCCGCAGACTGTCGGCCAGCGCCTTGCAGACCAGCGTGAGCTGATCGGCGTCGTCGGCACTGGGGCTGTGCGGCTTGATTAAGGCGGTGGCGCTCACGGAATGTCCTGGGAAGCGGGTCTGGGCGCAGACTATAGCAAGGCCTCCAGGCTATATCAAAATTATTTGATATAGGTGCTGCACGTAGGAGCCTGCTTGCAGGCGAACCTTCCATGGCGACACCCTGCCGACGCCCTCCAACCCCCGCAAGCCGGGAAAATAAGCAAGGCCCTGGGTGGCTTATTTCATGGAGGTGCGGGAAAATGGCCGGCCTCGAATTTCAGCCACAGACCAGGAGCCAGACCCGTATGTCCAGCCGTCTTCCTTCGCGCAGAGACTGTGCCAATGCCATCCGCGCCCTCAGCATGGACGCCGTGCAGAAAGCCAATTCCGGGCATCCCGGCGCGCCCATGGGCATGGCCGACATCGCACAGGTGCTGTGGGGCGATTTCCTCAAGCACAACCCCGTGAATCCTGGCTGGGTCAACCGCGACCGCTTCGTGCTCTCCAACGGGCACGGCTCGATGCTGATCTACTCCTTGCTGCATCTGAGCGGTTACGACGTCAGCATCGACGACATTCGCAACTTCCGTCAGCTGCATTCCAAGACCCCGGGTCACCCTGAGTTCGGCTACACCCCTGGCGTGGAGACCACCACAGGCCCGCTCGGTCAGGGCCTGGCGAATGCCGTGGGCATGGCCATCGCCGAGAAGACCCTGGCGGCCCAGTTCAACCGCCCCGGCTTCGATGTCATCGATCACTACACCTATGTCTTCGCCGGCGACGGCTGCCTGATGGAAGGCGTGTCCCACGAAGTCTGCTCGCTGGCCGGCACCCTGGGTCTGGGCAAGCTGATCGTGTTCTACGACGACAATGGCATCTCCATCGACGGCGATGTGGAAGGCTGGTTCACCGACGACACCGCCAAGCGCTTCGAGGCCTATGGCTGGCAGGTGCTGGCCGCCGACGGGCATGACGCCGATCAGGTGGCAGCGGCCATACACGTGGCGCAGACCGACACGGCGCGCCCCACGCTGATCCGCTGCAAGACGGTGATCGGCTTCGGCTCGCCCAACAAACAGGGCACGCACAACGTGCACGGCGCACCGCTGGGCGATGCCGAGATTGCCGCCACCCGTGAAGCCCTGGGCTGGCCGCATGCGCCCTTCGAGATTCCGGCCGACATTCGCGCCGCCTGGGATGCCCGCGACAAGGGCTTCACGGCCGAATCCGCGTGGAAGGAACAACTGGTCCGTTACGAAGAAGAACACCCCGTGCTGGCCATGGAGCTGGTGCGACGCCTCAAGCGTCAGCTGCCCGGGCATTTCGCCGAGCAGGCAGATGCCTACATCAAGGCCTGTCAGGACAAGGGCGAAACCATCGCCACGCGCAAGGCCTCGCAGAACTGCCTGGCCGCCTACGGCCAGCATCTGCCGGAAATGATCGGCGGCTCGGCCGACCTCGCCGGCTCCAACCTCACACTGTGGTCCGGCACCATGCCGATCACCGAGCGCGCCGACGGCAATTACATCAACTATGGCGTGCGCGAATTCGGCATGAGCGCCATCATGAACGGCATCGCCCTGCATGGCGGCTTCATTCCGTTCGGCGGCACCTTCCTGATCTTCATGGAATACGCGCGCAACGCCGTGCGCATGGCCGCGCTGATGAAGCAGCAGTGCATCTTCGTCTACACCCATGACTCCATCGGTCAGGGCGAGGACGGCCCGACGCACCAGCCCGTGGAGCAGATCGCCAACCTGCGCGTCACGCCGAACATGTCGGTGTGGCGCCCCTGCGACGCGGTGGAATCCGCCGTGGCCTGGAAGGCGGCGATCCTGCGCAGCGACGGCCCGACCTCGCTGGTGTTCTCACGCCAGAATCTCCCGCACATCGCCCGCACACCCGAGCAGCTTGCCGCGATTGCGCGCGGTGCCTATGTGCTGAAGGACTGCGACGGCACCCCGGAGCTGATCGTGATCGCCACCGGTTCCGAAGTGGCCATCGCGCTGGAAGCGGTGAGTGCGCTGCAGGCCCAGGGGCTGCGTGCACGTCTGGTCTCCATGCCGTCCACTGACGTCTTCGAGGCGCAGGATGCCGCCTACCGTGAGCAGGTGCTGCCGCAGGCGGTGCGTGCACGCGTGGCCGTGGAAGCCGCCGTGGCGGACTACTGGTACAAGTACGTCGGCCTGGATGGCCGTGTGATCGGCATGCGCAGCTTTGGCGAATCCGCGCCGGGCCCGGTGTTGATGAAGGAATTCGGGTTCACCGTCGAGAACGTCGTCAGCACCGCCGCCGCCCTGTGTGGCAAGTGACGCCTTCTCCTGCATGAGAGTGCCATGTCCTACCGCATTGCCATAAACGGTTACGGTCGCATCGGACGTTGCGTGCTGCGCGCGCTGCAGGAGTCGCGCGCGTATCCCGAGCTCGAGATCGTCGCCATCAACGATCTGACCGACACGCACTCGCTGGTCTACCTGACGAAATACGACAGCACCCACGGCCGCTTTCCAGGTCAGGTGGAAGGGCGCGATGGCGTGTTGAGCATCGACGGCCGCGACATCGAGGTGCTCTCGAGCAGCGACATCGCCGCACTGCCATGGCGCCGTCTGGGCGTCGACCTGGTGATGGACTGCACCGGTGCCTTCTCCGACCGCGCCACAGCGGCTCTGCATCTGGCGAGCGGCGCGCAGCGCGTGCTGCTGTCGCATCCGGCACAGAGCGATGTCGATGCCACGGTCATCTACGGCGTGAATCACAGCAGCCTGCGGCCGGAGCATCGCATCATCTCCAATGCGTCCTGCACCACCAATTGCGTGGTGCCTGTGATCCAGTGCCTGGACGCCGCCTTCGGCATCGAGAACGGCGTGATCACGACCATCCATTCCGCCATGAACGATCAGCCGGTCATCGACGCGTTTCATCACACCGACCTGCGCAAGACACGCAGCGCCGTGCAGTCGATCATTCCGGTGAACACCGAGATCGACAAGGGCATCGGTCGCATCCTGCCGCATCTGGAAGGCCGCTTCGCCGCCCAGGCCATGCGCGTGCCGACCATCAATGTCTCGGCCATCGACTTGACCGTGACGCTGCGCAGCGATGTGGACATGGATTCGGTGAACGCGGCGATTCGTGCCGGCGCCCGCGCCTCGCTGCCCTTCGTGCTCGACTGCACCGACGAGCCGCTGGCGTCCTGCGATTTCAATCACGACCCGCGTTCGGCCATCGTCGACTTGAGTCAGACCCGCGTCAGCGGCACGCGCCTGGTGAAGGTGCTGGCCTGGTTCGACAATGAATGGGCATTTGCCAACCGCATGCTGGATGTGGCAGAAACTATCCGACAACTCGACAACAGGAGCACGTCGTCGTCATGACAATCTTGAGAATGCAGGATCTGGATCTGCGCGGCAAACGCGTGCTGATTCGCGAAGACCTGAACGTGGCCGTGAAGAACGGCGTCATCGCCAATGACACCCGCATCGTCGCCGCCGCTCCCGCCATCAAGGCCGCGCTGGACGCCGGCGCCCGCGTGATTGTCATGTCGCATCTGGGCCGCCCCGAAGAGGGCAAGCCCATCAGCGAGCAGCCTGGTGCCTCACTGGCGCCCGTGGCCGCGCGTCTGCAGCAGCTGCTGGGTGTGCGCGTGACGCTGGCGCAGGACTATTTCAGCCACCCGGAACAGGCCCTGCCTGCCGCTGGTGAAGTGGTGCTGCTGGAGAACGTGCGCATCAATGCGGGCGAGGAAGCCAATGCGGATGACCTGGCACGTCGCTATGCGGCGCTGTGCGATGTCTTCGTGATGGACGCCTTCGGCACCGCCCACCGCGCCCAGGCCAGCACCCACGGTGTCGCGAAGTTCGCGCCAGTGGCCTGCGCCGGTCCGCTGCTGGGCAGCGAGCTGGATGCGCTTGAGCTGGCCCTGAAGAAACCCGCACGGCCCATGCTGGCCATCGTCGGCGGTGCCAAGGTGTCGAGCAAGCTGCAGGTGCTGGAGAGTCTGGCCGGCATCGTCGACCAGCTGATCGTCGGCGGCGGCATCGCCAACACCTTCCTGCTGGCGGCCGGTCACCCGGTCGGCAAATCGCTGGTGGAACTCGATCTGGTGGACACCGCGCGTGCCCTCATGAGCAAGACGAGCATTCCTCTGCCGGTGGACGTCGTGGTGGCGAAGAGCTTCGCGGCGGACGCCGAAGCCACTATCAAGCCGGTGGCGGAAGTCGCCGCTGACGACATGATCCTGGACATCGGTCCGCAGACAGCGGCCGCGTTCGCGCAGATCATCGCCGGCATGCAGACCATCATCTGGAACGGACCGGTCGGCGTGTTCGAATTCGACAGCTTCGCCAAGGGCACCGAGGCGGTGGCCAGGGCCGTCGCTGCCAACCAGGGTTTCTCCATTGCCGGCGGTGGCGAGACCATCGCGGCCATCGACAAGTTCGAGGTCACTGCCGACATCTCCTACATCTCCACGGGCGGCGGTGCCTTCCTGGAATTCGTGCAGGGCGAAACCCTGCCGGCAGTGCAGATACTGGAGGAAGTCGGCGCCCGTCACGCACGGGGCTGATTCAGGTAGACAGATCGCAGCGCGCGAGCACCCGCCGCGCGCCTCACTCAACGGAACACAACGAGGTTACCCATGGCACTCATCAGTCTGCGTCAGCTGCTGGACCACGCCGCCGAGAACGGCTA
>CAYQBR010000109.1:0-4816 GCA_964415735.1 uncultured Klebsiella sp.
TGCCGATCGGCAGCAAGACGCCGGCGGAGATCGCCATCTCCGTGATGGCGCAGGTGACGGCGGTGCGCCATGCCAACGACATCCGGGAACCAGGCGCGGTCGCCTGTGATACCAGTGCCGAGGGCATGGTCTGCCGTTGAGAGTGCGTCAGTTGGACGTGCCGTACTCGGTGTCGTAGTCGTCCATGGCGGCCTGAATCACCACCTTGGCGTGCTCGAAGCCATAGGCCGCGCCAATGGACACCTTGTTCTCCTGGCCCGGAATCAGCTTGTAGGTCAGGAAATAGTGCCGCATGCGCTCGATCAGCGCCGGTGGCAGCTCACTGATGTCTTCCACGTCCGCGAACAGCGGATCGTTCTGCAGCACGGCAATGATCTTGTCGTCCGCTTCCCCGCCATCCAGCATCGGCAGTCCGCCGATCACCTTCGCATTGAGGATGATCTCCGTCTTGGAGATCGGCCGCTCGCTGATCACGCAGATATCCAGCGGATCGCCGTCGCCACGGGTGGCGCCTTCCATCAGGTCACGCACGCGAGAACCGCAGTAGGTGCGGGGAATGAAGCCGTAGAGCGTCGGGTGCTGGGAGGACGAGCGCTGCGGACGGTCCACGCGCAGATAGCCCGTGGTCTTGTCCACTTCGTACTTCACCAGGTCGAACGGGCAGATCTCGATGAAGGCATGCACCAGACGCGGCGCATCGGGGCCGACATCAAGACCGTGCCAGGGGTGCGGGCGCCAGCGGTAGAAGGGGGGCGGAAACTTCTTCATATGGGTACCTGATTGTGTGTGTTGAGTGACCCATGGTGTTTTTATTCTGGGCGGGCGATGTTGGAAACGGCGCGCATTATAAGCAGGGGAACCGCAAAAGGCACGGCCCCCGCTGCATCAACCCAGTTGCACCACCTTGAAGCCATGTTCCTGGGTGAGGGTGCTGATCTTCGCGAACTGCCCCGCGGCGGCGCTTTCCAGCGGAATGAACTGATTGACCACCACCAGGGCGCGGCCGCCCGGGGCCAGCAGCCGGGCGATGGCCGCGAGGAACTTCGCTGCCAGCGCCTGGCTGGTGTTGAAGCCCTGATGGAAAGGGGGGTTGCACAGGATCAGGTCGAAGCGCTCGTGCAGGGCGGCGCCACAGTCGTCCAGCGAGACCTTCACCGTCAGCCCCGCGCGCGCGAAGCTCGCCTCGGCCGCCTGCACCGCAGCGGCGTTGTTGTCAGTGGCGCAGCGCAAGGAGAACGGGATGTCGGCCGTGGCCAGCAGCAGATAGCCATAGCCGCAGCCCAGGTCGAGCACGCTGCCGGCATTCTTGCGATTCGTGATGAGCTTGTGCGCCTGTTCCACCAGCAGGGTGCTGCCGCGATCGACCTTGTTCCAGCCGAACACGCCAGGCTTGCTCACGAAATGCAGCTCGCCCACCGTGCAGGAGCGCAGCTGCGCATAGTCCTTGCAGTCGAGCCACTGTGCGTCGTCCGTCACCGCTTCGTCGCCGCGCTCCAGGGTGACCCGGTAGACATCGCCCTGTTTCTTCGCGTGTTCCGGCGTGGCGAAGAGCGCCTCGGCGTGGCGGCCGTGGGTGCGGATACCATCGTCCTTGCTGCCCAGCAGGTGCAGGGTGCCGCCTGGCACCAGGTGGCGGTAGCTCTCATTGATGCAGTGATGCACCAGCGGACGCTCCTTGGACACGCGGTACACAACACTGGCGAACTCGCGCTGAGGCAGGGCCGCGAAGTCGAAGTCACTGACGCTGACCTGCAACCCTCGGGCTCTGAGCTGGGCGGCGAGATCACAGCGGTTGGTCAGCACGTGCAGGGCGGGATGCGCCCGCACGCCGAGCAGCTCGCGTTCGCTCAGACTCTCGTCGGCAATCCACAGCTGGGCGCCGGCCACGGGGGCGGCGTCAGGCGTGAGCAGGTCGGACAGCAGGTGTTCCAGGTGAATGCTCATGGCAGGAAACTCTCCATTTCCTCTTGGGTTAGCGGGCGGCTGGCGCCTTCGGCCAGCGTGTCGTCCAGCAGCACGGCACCGATGCGGACACGGTGCAGTGCCAGCACATGATTGCCGCAGGCGGCGAACATGCGTTTGACCTGATGATAGCGGCCTTCCTGCAGATGCACCTCGGCGCCGTTGTCGGGCAGGGGGAGGCAGCGGGCGGGGGCTGTGGGCTTGTCCTCGCCGCGCAGCAGCATGCCGGCGGCGAAGGCCTCGATCGTCTCCGGGGTCACCGCTTCCTGCAGCACGGCGCGGTAGACCTTGTCGTGCTGATGCCGGGGGGAGGTGACGCGGTGCAGCCACTGCCCGTCGTCGCTGAGCAGTACCAGGCCCGTGGTGTCGATGTCGAGCCGGCCGGCGATGCCCAGGCCCGTGGTGTCGATGTCACGCAGCAGGTCGAGCACGACGGGGTGTTCGCTGTCGGTTGTCGCGCAGACATAGCCGGCGGGCTTGTTCAGCATGAGATAGCGCGGGCCCGGCAGCTGCAGCACCTCGTCATCGAGACAGACGCGGTCGCTCTCGGCAATGTGCTGGGCGGCGAGACGGGCCAGTTCGCCGTTGACGCTGACGCGCTTGTTGCGGATGACCCGCTTCACCGTGTCCCGCGGCAGGCCTGTGGCGTGGCTGATGAACTTGTCGAGTCGCATGCCGTCAATGCACCTGTTCGTGGCTGTCGCGCTGCCATTCGCGCGGGTCCACCCGGTAATAGGCCTTGAGCTGCTCGAACAGCGCCGCGTGCTCGCGGGCCAGATCGTGCGGCTGTTCGTAGAAAGTCTCGGTGACCACGGCGAAGAATTCGGCCGGATTGGTGGCGCCGTACTGGTCGATCAGGGTCTGGCGCTCTTCCTCGCTGTCCTGGCGCAGGCGCTCGAACTCCTCGGAAAACACCTCTGCCCAGCGAGTATAGCTGCCACGCTGGTAGAGCAGGGGGGCGCCGTTGGTGATGCCGGACTCGTGATCCAGCTGGTGGGCAAATTCGTGCAGCACCACGTTCTCGCCGTCGCCGAAATTGCGCACGCCGTGCTGCACACTGTCCCAGGCCAGGATCACCTTGCCGTTCTCCCAGGATTCGCCCACCAGGTCGTGTTCCTCCTCGCTGACCACCCCGGCCTCATCCACCGTGTCGTGGTCGACCACGAAGCCGCTGGGGTAGACGAGGATGTAGCGCAGGTCCTGGTACTCATGGCTGGGGCGGTTGAGCAGCAGCAGACAGGCATGGGCGGCGATGGTCACGCGCACTTCGTCATCGATCTGCTGGCCGCCGCAGCCCACGAAGGTCTTGCTGTCCAGAAAGCGCCGCACCAGCTGGCGCAGCTGTTTCTGTTGATCGGGCCACATGGCGCGGTAGACGGGCAGGTTGCGGCGCAGGATGGCGAGCCAGGCGGCGGGAAAGGGGGTGGCATCCAGGCGCTTGCGGTGCCAGCGCGGGTAGACGAAAAGCCGCCAGGCCACCACCGCCGCGATGAGCCAGAGTCCCAGGACAATCAAAGTGCTGCGCAGGTCCATGATGGGGAAGGCTCAATGGCCCCCACTGTCATCCTTGGGCTGCAGGGAGAGGCCGCCCAGGCCGCTGTCGTCGTCGTCTTCACCCGTGGGCTTCTTGCCCTCGGACAGCTGGATGCGCAGACGCAGGTTGTTCTTGGAATCGGCGTTCTTGAGCGCTTCCTCCAGGCTGATGCGACCGGCCTTGTAGAGATCGAACAAGGCGGAGTCGAAGGTCTTCATGCCCTGGTTCTCGGACTTCTCCATCACTTCCTTGATCTCGTCCACCTTGCCCTGCTTGATCAGATCGCACACCCGCGGGGTGCCCAGCAGGATCTCGATGGCGGCGGCGCGCTTGCCGTCGACGGTGGGGATCAGGCGCTGGGAGACGAAGCCCTGCAGGTTCAATGACAGATCCATGAAGAGCTGCTTGTGCCGCTCTTCCGGGAAGAAGTTGATGATGCGGTCCAGCGCCTGGTTGGCATTGTTGGCGTGCAGGGTGGACAGACACAGGTGGCCGGTTTCGGCGAAGGCCAGGGCGTGTTCCATGGTTTCCTGGCTGCGGATCTCGCCGATGAGAATGACATCGGGCGCCTGACGCAGCGTGTTCTTCAGCGCTTCCTCGTAACTCTTGGTGTCCACGCCCACTTCGCGCTGATTGATGATGGACTTCTTGTGCTGATGCACGAATTCCACCGGGTCCTCGATGGTGATGATGTGACCGTCGCTGTTGGTATTGCGATAGTCGATCAGTGCCGCCAGCGAGGTGGACTTGCCCGAGCCGGTGCCGCCCACGAACAGGATCAGGCCGCGCTTCTGCATGATCAGCTTGGTGAGAATCTCCGGCAGACCGAGCTTCTGCCAGCTGGGAATTTCCGTCTTGATGTTGCGCGCCACGATGGCGATCTGGCCGCGCTGCTGGAAGATGTTCACCCGGAAGCGGCCGATGTCCGGGTCGGAGATGGCCAGGTTCATCTCGGGGCTCTTCTCGAAGTCCTTGATCTGCTCCGGCGTCATGATCTGGTAGGCGATCTGCTTCACCGCCCCGGGCGGCAGGGGCTGGGTCGACATCGGCACCAGCTTGCCATAGGCCTTCATGCTGGGAGGTGCCCCGGTGGTCAGGAACAGGTCCGAGCCTTCCTTCTGGATCATGATGCGCAGCAGATCTTTGAAGCCCATGCGAGTGTCCTTTAAGCGTGTGAGAGTGTCAGTTTCAGAAGCGTCGTTCCGTATACCAGTTGACTTCGCGTGAAGTCCTTTCGATCTGCTGCCACACGTCCAGCGTGAGGGCGAACAGCGCCATGCGCACCAGCACGCCGTTGTCGGTCTGGCGGAAGATCGCCAG
>CAYQBR010000110.1:0-4806 GCA_964415735.1 uncultured Klebsiella sp.
CGCAGCTGGATCTCGCTCGGCATGGCATTGGTGACGCGCGCCACGATGGTGGCGGGCTCGCCGCGCTGCATGGAGATGTCTCCCGGCTCGATGCTGATCTCGATCGCGCGCGGCGTTTCCAGCACCGCGATCTCGGCCTGCGGTTCGGCGCTGAAGGGCCAGAACAGCCGACTCGCGGCAGAAAGCATGACCTCAGAGAGCATCAGGGCCACGACGGCCACCCCGAAGGCGGCCGTTGCAGCACCGAGGGAAATCCAGGGCGTCTTCGATTCGGCCACTTGCTCGACGCGCGCCTGCTGCTCCTGCACGTGGGCCTCGGCGTCCGCCCACAGCTGCCGCACGAACTGGCGCGAGACACCGGAGCGGCCGGCGCCCTGGTCGTCCGAGGTGAACTCCAGCGAGGTCAGCAGCCGCTGCTCGAGATCGGGAATGCGGTCCTCCACGAAATGCGCCAGGGACTGATCATCCCCCTGCAGACGGCGCAACCGACCTGCCGTGAACCAGACGGCTGCCGCGATGCCTCCGAGCAGCAGCAGGAACAGCAGGACGGCCCCGGCACGACCGGGATTCAGCAGGGCCTCGATGCCCGCGAGCAGCAGCGTCCAGGCGACGATGGCGATGACGGCGAGACTGACATGGTGCAGGGTATGCAGCCGGGTGCGGCGACGACGGATGGTGCTGAGGGTATGGCGCAGGTTTTCGAGTGTGGGAGATGCCATGTCGATTCTTCTTGTCTCTGCCAAAACGTGAGGGACACCAGCGTTTCTGGACCGTGCCGCATTCCGCAAAATGCGCCCGACAGGGCCTGCTCCTGTGCCGCCGGGATGGCCCAACTATCCCACTAACCCCGCAGCGAAAGCAAGCAAGCCGGAGCCCGTAGGGGAGACCGCGAGGGCTGTCCAAGTCTTTCCTTCGCGCTCAGAAAATCGCCGCCCGAGCGGCCAGTCGGAGCTTGCGAGCGTTGCAAGAGAGGACTACGGGCGCCACGCCGCAATGGATGGGCGGGCACAAGCGCAACGGCCCCTGCGCCACCGTTTGACCGGGCAGGATCAGGTCGCTAGATTGCGAGGCTTTGTCGCCCTGTGGATGCCGTCATGAAGGCCCTGCTCCTGTCTGCTTACGACGCCGGAAGCCACCGTGTCTGGCGGGAGAATCTGTGCGCCATGCTGCCGCAGATCCGCTGGACGACCCTGACTCTGCCACCACGCCACTTCGCCTGGCGGGTGCGCGGCAACAGCCTGAGCTGGGCGTTCAAGCAGCGCCCCGCGCTGACCGACAAGCACGACTTCCTGCTCTGCACCTCGATGACGGACCTCTCCGCGCTGCGCGGTTTCGTCCCGCCGCTGGGGCAGCTTCCCACCATCGTCTACTGCCACGAGAACCAGTTCGCCTATCCGGAGAATCCACAGGCGCCGCAGGTGAACGTGGTCGAGCCACAGATGCTCAGTATTTACACCGCTCTGTGCGCCGACCGCCTCGTGTTCAACAGCGAGTGGAACCGCAGCAGCTTCCTGCAGGGCGCCACCGCCCTGCTGCGCAAGCTGCCTGACGAAGTGCCCGACGGGCTGCCGGAGCGCCTGGCGCGCAGCGTCGTGCTGCCGGTGCCGCTGGACGCCTCACTCTGGCAGCCGCGACCGACGCCGGCGGAACCCGACGTGCTGAGCATCGTGTGGAATCATCGCTGGGAATTCGACAAGGGCCCGGCGCTGCTGCTGGCCATCGTGGACGCGCTGATGCAGCAGCGTGTGCGCTTTCGGCTGCATCTGCTCGGACAGCGCTTCCGTCAGGCGCCACCCGAGTTTGACGAGCTGCAGGCACGGCTCGCGCACTGGCATGCAGAGACCGGCATCCGCCCGGGCCGGATCGGCCACGTGAACGAGCAGTCCGCGTATCGCCACTTGCTGGCGTGCAGCGACGTGGTGCTGAGCACGGCTCTGCATGATTTCCAGGGCCTGGCGCTGCAGGAGGCCAGCGCCCTGGGCTGTGCCGCCCTGGCGCCGGCACGCCTGGTCTATCCGGAATACCTCGCCCCGGCGCAGCTCTACCAGGGCACGGGCACGTTGGCGGAGCAGGCGACAAGCGCGGCAGCGCGCTTGAACGCGTGGGCTCAGCGCAAGGCGTCGGGCCTGCCGCTGCCAGTGGCCGACCTGCGCGCCTTCCATCCCGACACCCTGCGCTGCGGCTATGAACAGCTGATTCAGGGGCTGTTCAGCCCGTCAGCAGCACCGTGACCACAAGCAGACGCCGGGGAGAATCCTCTTGAACGCGGCGCCGCCGAAACGCTACAGTTCGACCAGGCCATCCGCAGCGCACGCCGGCGGCCACATTCATTCGGAGCCCCCATGACATCAGTTCGCCACGGATTCTTCACCCTCACCGCCCTGGCCGCCGCGCTCGGCGCCAGCCTGCTGCAGGCGCAGCCGGCCGAACAGCCCGCGCCAGAGCCGGTCGATGACACCGCCGCCTTCCAGGCCTGGCTGGCCGATTTTCGCACTGAAGCGCTGACGCGCGGCATTCGTGCCGAAACCCTGGACGCCATCCTGCCCACCATCGAGCAACAGCGCCGCGTCATCCAGGCCGACCGTGCCCAGGCCGAGTTCGTCGAAACCTATGCGGACTATCTGGAGCGCGTCAGCCCGCGCCGCATCGAGATGGGCAAGACCCTGTTCGCCGAACAGGGGGGCATGCTGGAAGCGGCAGCAGCCCCGTACAAAGTGCAGCCGCGCTTCGTGGCAGCAGTGCTGGGCATGGAGAGCAACTACGGCACCTTCCCGATCACCGAGCCACTGTTCAATGTGGTGGCCACGCTGGCCTTCGACAGCCGGCGCGGCGAGCAATTCCGCAACGAGCTGTTCGCCGCCTTCGAGATCGTCGACAAGGGCTATGCCACGCCGGACATGATGAAGAGCTCCTGGGCGGGGGCGCTCGGCGCCCCGCAGTTCATGCCAGGCAGCTATCTGCGTCTGGCGGTGGATCAGGATGGCGACGGCCGCCGCGATCTGTGGAACATGGGCCCGGACGTGATCGGCTCGGTGGCCAACTATCTGAGCTCCACGGGCTGGCAGGACAATCAGACCTGGGGCCGCGTGGTGAGTCTGCCGCCGGGCGGCGAACAATCCCTGCCGGCACCACAGAACGTGGGACTCGACCCGGACGCCACCTGCCGGCGCTACACCACCATGGGTGCCTGGCGCAGTCTCAGCGACTGGCAGGAACTCGGGGTGCGCAAGGCGGACGGCACGGATCTGCCGACACGACCGCTGGCGGCGGCGCTGATCATCGGAGACGAAGGGGATGACAAGGGCTATCTGGTGTACCGCAACTTCTGCTCGCTGCTGCGTTACAACCCGTCGTTCAAGTACGCGCTGGGCGTGAGTCTGCTGTCGGACGCCATCGCCGGCATCGAGGACTGAAGGCTCAGCCCCCGGAGCTGCTCTGCAGTTGCACCGGCTCCAGCACGGGGAAGGCCACGGTCTGGCCGATCTGGATCTGTCGGAAGTTGAGGTCGGGGTTGTACTGGCGCAGCAGCCACATCGGCACCGAGTACTTGCGTCGGGCCAGATTGGCGATGTTGTCGTTCACGGCCACCTTGTACTGGTCCACATTGCGGATGCGGTACTGCCGGAAGAAATCCTGCTGCTCCTCCACGTGGAACTGGCGCCGCTTCAACTCGAACTCGGCCACCGACACCTGACTGAAATCCAGCACCAGTCTGTCTCCCATCACCACCGGCGCACTCGCGCGCAGATTGTTCAACTGGCGCAGCCGCGCACTGCTCACCCCCAGCCAGTCGGCATAGTGGCTCAAGGTCTCCGAGGCCTGGATCTCGATGCTCTGGTTGGCCGCCACGCTGTAATCCGACGGATCGGCAGCAAGATCTTCCTGCGCCTGCGCATTGCCTTCCTCGACGCTCGGGGCCTGCGCGAGTTCCGCCGGAGCGTCGCCATCCGACTCGTCCTGTGGCGGCATGACTTCCAGAACGGGAGCTGCATCGTCCTGGATACTCAGGCTGACAGGTGCCGGCGTGGGCTCGGCCGCAGGCAGAGGCACTGCCACCGGCTCGCGGGGCGTGACGTAGACGACGGGCTCGGCGGCAGGGGCATTGCTGCCGGGCAGGCGCAGCGTCTGGCCGGGATAGATCAGATCAGGATGATCGATGTTGTTGGTCTGCAGCAGCGCCCGCTCGGACACGCCGAAACGCCGGGCGATGGAGGAAAGCGTGTCGCCACGGCGCACGTCATAGCTGCTCGCTCCCGGCCGGCTGCTGCCGGCGCTGGCCACGCTCGTGTTGCCACTGGCCTGTGCGGTGGCCGTCGCGGCGATCTGCGCCGAGGTCTGCCCGGTGGCGGCCGCACTGTCCTGCGGCAGCAGCAGTCGCTGGCCGACGCGGATGCGATGGCTGTCCGTCAGCTGATTCAGGGACGTGAGTGCCGCCACCGAGGTGCTGAAGCGGCGCGCGATGGCCGACAGACTGTCGCCGCTCTGCACCACGTAGGCGATGTCGGGAGTCTGGATCGGGAAGCGCTGATCGGCCGGAATCTGGCTGATCAGCTGGGCCAGCGGGGCGCGCAGAGCCTTGCGCTGCACCTTCACCACATAGCCCTTGGGAATGCGCTTGCTGCCGTCCCAGACCACGGGGCGCAGGGCGGGATTGTCGAACTTGAGATGTTCCAGGGTGATGCCGAGGGTATCGGCCAGGGTCTGGGCCTCCACGTAGTGGTCGAGTTCGAATTCGTCGTACTCAGGATGCGGGTCGAGCTGCAGCACGCCGAAGAGCGTCTGGGCCTGCCGTTCGACATCCAGCAC
>CAYQBR010000111.1:0-383 GCA_964415735.1 uncultured Klebsiella sp.
AACACGCCCGGCACACTGGTGCGGCCCTTGCCGTCGGTGATGACCTCGCCCTGGGGCGACAGCTCCAGCGTGCCCTTGAGCCAGTCGCTGTTGGGCAGCAGTCCGATCTGCACGAACACGCCGTCCAGCGCCACCACGCAAGGGTTGCCCGACACGCGGTCCTTGTAGGCGATGCCCGTCACCTTGCTGCCGTCGCCCAGCACCTCGGTGGTCTGCGCGCTGGTGATCACGGTGACATTGGGCAGGCTGTTGAGCTTGCGCTGCAGCACGGCGTCGGCACGCAGCTGATCGGCGAATTCCAGCAGGGTGACATGGGCCACGATGCCCGCCAGGTCGATAGCCTGTACCTTGTCCGGTAGGATACCAAGCATTGCCGCCGCCGT
>CAYQBR010000111.1:393-4751 GCA_964415735.1 uncultured Klebsiella sp.
GCCACGCCGCGATTGCGGTATTCCTTCTCTCCCGGCACGTTCAGCTCGCGCCAGCGCGCGCCGGTGGCCACGATCACCGTCTTCGCCTTCAGCGAGGCGCCACTCTCGAAGCGGATCTCGTGCAGGCCGCCCTCGTCCACTGCCGGCAGCAGGGCCGTGGCGCGCTGCAGGTTCATGATGTCGACGGCGTAGTCGCGCACGTTCTCTTCCAGTGCACGGGCCAGCTTCGGGCCTTCGGTCTCGGCGACGGCAATCAGGTTCTCGATGCCCATGGTGTCCAGCACCTGCCCGCCGAAACGCTCGGCGGCCACGCCGGTGCGGATGCCCTTGCGGGCAGCATAGATGGCGCCGGCAGCACCGGCCGGGCCACCGCCCACCACCAGCACGTCGAAGGGCGCGCGGGCGCTGATCTTCTCGGCCTCGCGGAACGCAGCACCGGTGTCGATCTTCGCCAGAATCTCTTCCACGCCCATGCGGCCGGACGCGAACAACTTGCCGTTCAGATACACCGAGGGCACCGACATCACCTGGCGCTCGTCGACCTCCGACTGGAACAGCGCCCCATCAATCGCCACATGGTGAATGCCGGGGTTGAGCACCGCCATCAGGTTCAGCGCCTGCACCACATCGGGGCAGTTCTGACAGGACAGCGAGAAATAGGTCTCGAAATGGAACTCCCCTTCAATCTGGCGAATCTGCTCGATCACTTCCGCACTCACGCGCGGCGGATGCCCGCCCACCTGCAGCAGGGCCAGCACCAGCGAGGTGAACTCGTGGCCCAGCGGAATGCCGGCGAAGCGCAGGCTGACATCGCCCTGCTTGCGGTTGATGCTGAACGAGGGCACGCGTGCGTCGGTGCCATCGCTGCGCAGGGTGATCTTGTCCGTGAGCCCGGCGATCTCCGTCAGCAGCTCCCACAGCTCGGCCGACTTGGCGCCATCGTCCAGCGAGGCGACGATGTCGAAGGGCTGGGTGACACGTTCCAGATAGGTCTGCAATTGGCTTCTCAGCGTGGGTTCAAGCATGACGGAATTCCTTCGAGACACTGTGAAAATCGGGGGGTACTAAGGATGGGCACCAGCTCTGCCGTGGGAGCGGCCCTGACCGCGAATGCTGCTCACCCCTGAGGGTCATTCGCAGACAGGTCCGCTCCCACAACAGTCAAACACTTAGATCTTGCCGACCAGGTCCAGAGACGGGGCCAGGGTGGCTTCGCCTTCCTTCCACTTGGCGGGGCAGACTTCGCCCGGGTGCGCGGCCACGTACTGGGCAGCCTTCACCTTGCGCAGCAGTTCCGCCGCGTCGCGGCCGATGCCGCCGGCAGTGATCTCGACGATCTGGATGCGGCCTTCCGGGTCCACCACGAAGGTGCCACGCTCGGCCAGACCGGCTTCCTCGATCATCACGCCGAAGTTGCGGCTCAGCGTGCCAGTCGGGTCAGCGACCATCGGGTACTGGATCTTGCGGATGGTGTCGGAGCTGTCGTGCCAGGCCTTGTGGGTGAAGTGAGTGTCGGTGGACACGCTGTAGATTTCCACGCCACGCTTCTGGAACTCGGCATAATTGTCGGCCAGGTCGCCCAGCTCGGTGGGGCAGACGAAGGTGAAGTCAGCGGGGTAGAAGAAAATCACGGACCACTTGCCACGCAGCGTGGCGTCGGACACCTGAACAAAGGCACCATTGTGGAAGGCGGTTGCATTGAAAGGTTTCACTACGGAATTGATCAAGGACACTTGGCTACTCCTGAAAAGGCCGGGTTGTTTTGAGGAACGGCGCGCATGATAAGCGATGCTCAAAATAAGTACAAAATGTATTGTTCTTTTTTTAACGATAGCTTTTTTGAAACAAGAGGGCGCAAATGCTGATTCGGTTCTCGAGCGATGTGGCGGGCCACTTCATCATGCTGGGCGACAATGCCCTGCCCCTGTTGCGGCTGATGGGCATGAGCGGCCGGGAGGAAGGGGCGGTAAGCGGCGAGGACTTGCGGCAGGCGCTGCAGACCCTGCAGGCGGGGCTGCAGCGCGCGGCCGAAATGGCCGCCCGGCCGGCGCAGGAAAGCGAGGATGACGACGAGGACGCGGTGCCCGTCAGCCTGCAGCGCCGGGCACTGCCGCTGCTGGAGATGCTGCAGCGGGCTGCCCGGGAGGACGGCTACGTCATGTGGCAGCCCGACTGAGGCCGACTCAGAAGCGGAAGGTGTACTTGAACTTCACGCTCAGGTCGGAGGTGGCGGACTGGAAGGAATTGTCCTTGTCCTTGTCCTGCAGGTTGTAGTTCAGCACGATGAAGCCCTCCTGGCCGGCGCGCGGAATCCACTGCAGACGCGTGTTCACGCCCACTTCCTCGGACAGATTGTCGTACTGCACCAGCGATACCCAGTACAGCGTGGACGAGAACGCCACCTGGGTGGACAGCGAGGTCAGCCGGGTGATGAAGTCGCCCTGGGGCAGCTCGATGTCGTTCCAGTCATAGCTCACCGAGGCCACGAAATAGCGCGACTGCGTCCATGAGAGCGAGCCGTTCAGGTTCTGCCGCTTGCCGTTGTAGAAATCGCCCTGAGTCATGCTGAAGCGGCCCGAGAACTCGCGCTGGCCGGCGGTGTTGAAGGCCAGGGTGCTCTCGTTGAAGGAATAGCTGCCGGGCTGGATCAGCACGCGCTTGTCCGGCGCGTTGTAGACGGCGAAGGCATTGCGCACCACTTCCTTGTTGGTCTGGTACTGCAGGCTCACGCGGTCGCGGGAATTGGTGTCCAGCTCCAGCAGACGGAAGGCCAGCACCTGGCTCTGCAGCCCGCCGCCGATCACGTTCACCTTCTGCGCATCGATGCCGGTGTAGGCCGTCTGCAGGAAGCTGTCGCGGAAGAAGTGGGTGTAGCCCACATCCGCCGTGTAGTCCTGGATATTGGCGCGGTTGATGTAGCCCATGGCCGGATTGAAATTGGCCTGCACTTCCTTGAAGCCCACGCCGCCGCGCAGGCCGCTGTTGTTGGGCGAGCGCAGGGCCAGGCCCCAGGCCTCGTCGTTGCCGGAAAGCCCCGGCGTGTCGGAACGCTGGAACCAGGCGTCAGCCTCGATGGTCTGCCCGCCGGCCAGACGCGTGTTCTGGTAGCGGAAGTCCAGGCCGTACACCGAGTTGTCGCGGTTGGAGGTCGGGTCGCCGTCCGTGAAGATCATGCCCACGCTGGATTCGGCCAGCACGTTGGCCGACACCCGGCCGATGAACAGGTTGGAGGCATCCACCGCGCCGAACTCATCCTGCTTGATGGCCAGGGTGCCGATGTTCCAGCGGCCCACGCGGCCGCTGATGCGCCCGCCGTACTCGATGTCCACCGGCGCCCCCGTCTGGCTCAGGCCCAGCTTGCGCGAGAAATAGGGCCGCGCGTTCTCCCGCGCCGCGCGGGACTCGGCGCTGTTGCCGAAACCGCCGCCGATGCTGCCGAACTGGAACAGGTCGGAGTCGTTCAGGAAGAAGTCGCGCTTCTCCGGGAAGAACAGGTTGAAGCGGGTCAGGTTCACCTGGCGGTTGTCCACCTCGGTGGCCGAGAAGTCGGTGTTGATGGTGAGCGCCGCGTTCAGCGAGGGCGTCAGGCGGTAGAACGCGTCCAGCGACGGGTCGGTCTGCGAGTCATTGGTGTTGAGCGTGAAGTTCTTGCTGCGGCTGGTGCTGAACGAGGGCACCAGATCCAGCCCCACGCCCTGATCCATGCCTTCCAGCCCCGTCACCAGCCCCGAGATGCTGGGGTTGTAGGTGCGGTTGTAGCTGACCCAGGCCATCTCCTCGCCCCGGCGGCGGATGCCGCGGCCGAAGTTGAAGCCCCAGGTGTCGATGCTCGGGTCGAAGGGCAGGGACTTGAAGGGGATCTCCAGCTCGGCGATCCAGCTGTTGCCGTCCACGCTGGTGGCGGTGTCCCAGATGGTGTTCCACTCGATCTGGAAGGAATTCACGCTGGTGTACAGCGCCTCGTGGCGCGCGGCGTTGAGGTTGGTCTCGAAGCGGTAGCCGGTGCGCTGGGTGTTGAAGGGGTCGAGGATCACCACCAGGCGATCGTCCGAGCCCATGCCCTGGCCGTGGCGGATCACCGGGGCGGCGATCAGGTGGGGCTCGCTGTCATACATGCGGGCGGCGATGTACATGGCGTCGTCGTCATACACCACGTAGACCTCGGTGCGCTCGCTGGGCTCGGTCTGGTTGCCGGGGCGGATCTGGTGGAAATCGGTGATCGGCTCGGCCTGCTGCCATACCGCGTCGTCCATGCGGCCGTCGATGACGGGCGGCGTCGCCACGCGTACGGCACGGACCTGTTTCTGGGCAACGACGGGGGTGGTACTCACTTCCTGGGCAGAGGCACTGCCCGCCAG
>CAYQBR010000112.1:0-4736 GCA_964415735.1 uncultured Klebsiella sp.
TCGGTGCGAGCCGTGCGTCTGATGACACCGCCTCCACTGCCAGCGCCAGCTCTTCCGCGATCGCCAAGGCCGCCGCAATCAACCGCGCCACTGCCCAGACAGGCGTGACCGCCATTGTGGATCAGACCGTGGCCTCCGGCAGCGCCATGACTGCCGCGGTGACCGCCGGCAACGTGGTGGTGAACGGCACCAGCATTGCGGTGGAAACCACTGCCAGTGCAGCCTCTTCCCGCGCCGCCGTGGTCTCTGCGATCAACGCCCAGTCCTCTCTGACCGGCGTGACCGCGATCGACAGCGGCGATGACAGCCTGGGTGTGAGCCTGGTGGCTGCCGATGGCCGCAACATCACGACCTCTTTCACTGGCACCCTGACAGCGGCCACCACAGGTCTGACCGCCGCAGGCACCAAGACAGCGGGTTACACCCTGGTGGCAGGCAGCGATGTACGTGAGATCAGCATCTCCGGCGCCAGCCTCAGCAACGCCGGTCTGGTTTCCGGCACCTTCACCTCCGGTGTGTCCACCGTGAGCTCCACTGCACGCACTGCCAACGGTGCCATTGCGGCTCAGGGCGGCACAGTGTCCGGCAGCGTGGACGTCAGCAGCATTGCCTTCAACTTCGGCGCAGGCACGCCTGCCGAGTTGGCAACAGTGCAGGGCACAACCGGTCTGAGCAGCACTGGCGTGAATCTGTCTGCGGCTTCTGCTGGTGCCTACACTGCCGGCAACGTGGACCTGGGAGCCTGGGGTGGCGCGAACTTCACGCCTGCTCAGCTGCTGGGTACCGTGGACTTGAACGCGACGGGTACGGACTTCACCACCAACACCGTGGCATTCACCCTCAGCATCGTGACTGGCAGCAGCTACGAAGTCAGTATCAACTCTGACTACACCGATGCGACAGTCGGCGGTGGTGCAGGCAGCGGTAATGATGCTCTGTTGACTGACATCAACTCTCAGATCGCCGGCTCCGGTTACACCGCCAGCCTGACCAACGGCACACAGCTGACGTTCAGCCAGAACGTCCCGACTGCGCAGACAGCGATCTTCACTGCCGGCTTTGCCGCGACAGATGCCGATACCGTGTTCGGCTTCACGGGTGCCAACCGCACGCTGACCGCCACTGGTACATCAGGCTCTGCGAGCTTCGACGTCGCCGTGGACGGCGGTGCTGCTCAGACGGTGACGCTGGATTCCAGCATTGCCGACGATACCGCGCTGCTGACCGCAATCAACGGCCAGTTGACCGGCGCAACGGCCTCTCTGGATGGCGACGGCTTCCTGGTGATCACTTCAGCCACCACCGGCGCTGCCAGCAGCATCGTCGTCAGCAACCTGGTGGGCGATACCTCTGAGATCGGTCTGGCTGCGGGTTCCGCCACCGGTCTGGCAGCTGCCAACCTGAACTTCAACGTGACCACTACTGCTGGCGGTACCGACAACGTGGTGCTCAGCGGCAACTACACTGACGCAGCCAATGGCGGCACACTCGGTGCTGGTAACACAGCCCTGCTGGCGGCCATCAACGGTGCCATCACTGGCTCAGGCTTCACCGCATCGCTCAACACCTCCAACCAGCTGGTGTTCACGGAGTCTGCCAACACGGGTGCCACAATCACCGTGGCTAACAACGGCGGTGCCGTCAATGCGCTGACCTACTTCGGCATCAGCACTGCGACTGACACGGGTGTGGTGGCTGCCGGCGCGACCAATGCGACCTTCACGCTGTCCGTGGATGGCGGTTCTGCGCAGAACGTCAACCTGAACACCAACATCGCGAACTCTTCAGCGCTGCTGTCAGCACTGAACGGTCAGATCACTGGCGCCACAGCGTCGCTGAACGTGGACGGTGAAGTGGTCATCACTTCCGACACCACTGGAACGTCCAGTTCAGTGAACATCACGGCGATCGGTGGTACAACCTCTGCCCAGCTGGGCCTGGCCGTGGGTTCTGACACTGGCAGCAATGCAGTGGCCGCTACCTACGACAATCTGTCCGCCGGTGATCTGGTGATCAATGGGGTGAGCATCGCCGCAGCGAAAGCCTCGGATGACACAGCGTCCTACGCTGCTGCCAGCTCCAGCACCAAGGAAGCGTCCGGTATCGCGATTGCCGCCGCCATCAACGCATCCACTGCCAACACCGGTGTGACTGCCAAGGTGAACGCGACAGTGACCAAGGGCACTTCCGCGGCGACAGCGGGCACAGCGACCAATACCGGTACGCTGTACCTGAACGGCGTCGACATCGGCCTGACTGCACAGGGCAACGCTGACGCGAACCGCACGTTTGCCGTGAACCAGATCAATGCCGTGACCGGGCAGACCGGTGTGGTGGCAGAAGACAACGGCACCAGCATCACGCTGACAGCGGCTGACGGTCGCAACATCGTGATGGCACTGGATACGAATGACGGTGAAGTCACTGCCGGCAACTTCGGTCTGGCCGGTGCAGGGATCTCCTCGTCCAACTTTGCCGATGGCGGTTCAACCGGCCTGACGCGTGCAGATGAAGATGCGGTCACCACGTACTCCACCGTGTCCCTGACTTCTGGCGGCGCGATCGAGATCAGCGGTGGCACCAATGGCAACAGCGCCGTCTCCGGCCTGGGCCTGAGCCAGGGTTCCTTCGGTGGTGGCGTCTCCGGTCAGTTCCTGTCCGAAGTCGACATCTCCACGCAGGATGGCGCGAACGCAGCGCTGGCCGCCGTCGACAACGCACTGAACGCTGTGAACAGCGCCCGTGCGGACCTCGGTGCGATCCAGAACCGCTTCGAGACCACCATCAGCAACCTGGCGGTGTCTGCCGAGAACCTGTCAGCTGCGAACTCTCGAATCCTGGACGCTGACTTCGCTTCCGAAGCAGCGGCACTGTCCAGAAGCCAGATTCTGCAACAGGCTGGTATCTCCATCCTGGCGCAGGCGAACGCGGCTCCGCAGCAAGTCCTGTCTCTGCTCCAGTAAGCGAGACGTCCGCCTTGGCCCCCGGCTTGAGCCGGGGTGCCAAAGCGGCTACTCTCCTTGCAGGATAAAGGTGATTGATTATTGAGAGAGACGAGTTCTGGAGGCATACCTTGAGTGACATCAGCATCACAAGATTCCTGCCGACAACTGTCTCGAGAGACAAGGTTAATTCAGTGCAAACCGAGAATAATGATCAGGGACACTCCAGCCTGAGCTACGCAGGTCAGGAAGAGAGCTACCAGGATGAGGAGCAGGGACACTCGGATAATGGATCGACGGAAGAATTGGCGAACGAGCAACTGGAAGTCGCAGTGGCGAAATTGAACGACTACGTTCAGACAATTCAGAGGGATATTATTTTTGGCGTTGAACTGGGCGCAGCCGAACCTTCGGTGACTGTTGTGGACAGAAGTTCACGAAAACTGGTAAGACAATTTGGCGGCAAGGAAGCACTGGAGTTGGCAAGAAAGGTAGAGGCGCAAGAACCGCTGACACTGTTCAAAGCGCGCGTCTGACTCCGCACAGTGCATTACCGACCAACGCAATACTGCAAAAAGGCCCGCCTCGTGCGGGCCTTTTTCTTTGGCGCGGAAAACTCACAGCACCTGCAGTGGGTCACCTGGCACCACGCTGCCGTGGCCGAGGATGGCCGCACGCAGACCGCCACGGTGCACCAGGTCGGGCAGCACGCGCCGATCCACCAGGCGCGCCAGCTTGCTGCAGGGTTCGCATAGTTCGAGCCCGAAGCATTCCACACCGCCGACGCGAAAGCGCCGGCCCACCAGGGTGTTCAGGTCGATGCCGCGCGTGACGAGGTTGCGGCGGAAAGCGATATACGGAATGTGCGTTCCGTTTTGCGCGTTGAAGGCGTCGATGGCCTCGGCGCTGATGAGGGTCAGTTCCTGCTCGCGCTTCTGCCCCGGGCGGCAGCGCCGGTCGCCCTCGATGCCCTGGCCGGGCAGCAAGGTGGCGCGCGCGACGTCCTCGGTCGGGGCGTCTTTCTTCGGGGCGATGCCGATGGCGATCAGTGTGGGGGTCATGGGGGGTGTCCTGGCAGCGGTGGTGTGCGCCAGACGGTAAGCCAGAGCGCCGGCAGACGCAAGCGGCAAGGCCTTGCCCGCGCAGGCAAGCCCTGGCAGGGGCGGCATTCAAGAATTTCTCATGCACGCCGATAAACCTCATGCAGATCAATCGGATGCGGCTGATTCAGGGAGCTGGCACACAACTTGAATTGCACTGGCGACAGGAGCTCCTGAGCGCCGGCCGGCAAGGGCTGGGCGTCTTGCAGGGTGCCCGCCCATTTTCACGCGCTCCCGGGAGCATGCATGGCCTCTATTCAATCCCTCGGCGTAGGCTCCGGCCTGCTGACCTCCGAACTCGTCGAACAGATCATCGAGGCGGAACGCGCGCCCGTCGAGGCACGGCTGGACAACAAGAAGGCGATTGCGGAAGCCAAGATCGCGGCCTTCGGGGAAGTCACCACGGCGCTGTCGGCCTTCGACGCCTCGCTGCAGTCCCTGCGCCTGCCGTCCACCTTCAATGCCAGCACCGTCGAGAGCAGCAACAGCGCCGCGGTGACAGGCACGGCCAGCAGTCTCGCGCTCAGCGGCAGCTACACCATCAGTGTCGCCCAGCTGGCGCAGCAGCACTCCATCGCTTCGGGCTCCTACGAGGCGGTCACCAGCACCGTGGGCACCGGCGTGCTGGCGTTCCGCTTCGGCAGCATCGACTACGGCCCGGGCGACAGCTATGACGGCTTCACCGTCAACAGCG
>CAYQBR010000113.1:0-4700 GCA_964415735.1 uncultured Klebsiella sp.
CAGCAGCACCAGGGAGAAATCGATATCCATCAGCTATCCACCTTGAGCACCGCCAGGAACGCTTCCTGCGGCACTTCGATATTGCCCACCTGCTTCATGCGCTTCTTGCCCGCTTTCTGCTTTTCCAGCAGTTTCTTCTTGCGTGTCACGTCGCCGCCATAGCATTTGGCCGTGACGTTCTTGCGCAGTGCCTTGACCGTTTGACGCGCGATGATCTGGCCGCCAATCGCCGCCTGAATGGCCACATCATACAATTGCCGCGGAATCAGTTCTTTCATTTTCTCCACCAGCAAGCGGCCCTTGCTGTGCGCCTGATCGCGATGCACGATCAGCGCCAGAGCGTCCACGCGGTCGCCATTGATGAGCACATCGAGGCGGACCAGGTTGGCGGGCTCGAAACGGATGAAGTGATAGTCGAGTGATGCATAGCCGCGACTCGCCGACTTGAGCTTGTCGAAGAAATCCAGCACCACTTCATTCATCGGCAATTCGTAGCGCAGGGACACCTGACGCCCGATGAACTGCATGTCACGCTGCACCCCTCTGCGCGCGATGCACAGATTGATGATGTTGCCGAGATATTCGTGCGGCACCAGAATGCTGGCCAGCACGATGGGTTCGCGCATTTCCTGGATGGAGGTGACGGCTGGCAATGCGGAGGGACTGTCCACGCGCACGGTGTTGCCATTGTGCAGCAGCACTTCATAAACCACGGTCGGCGCCGTGGTGATGAGCGAGAGGTCATACTCGCGCTCGAGACGCTCCTGAATGATTTCCATGTGCAGCATGCCGAGGAAACCGCAGCGGAAACCGAAGCCCAGCGCATCGGAACTCTCGGGCTCGTAGTACAGCGAGGCATCGTTCAGCGTGAGCTTCTCCAGCGCATCGCGGAAATTCTCGAAATCGTCGGAAGACACGGGAAACAGGCCGGCATACACCTGTGGCTGAATCTTCTTGAAGCCGGCCAGGGCAGGCACATCCGCCGTGGCTGCGTGCGTGAGCGTGTCACCAACCGGGGCGCCCTTGATCTCCTTGATACCGGCAACCACGAAACCCACTTCGCCGGCGCGCAGCACATCCGTTTCCAGCCGCTTGGGCGTGAACACCCCCACACCGTCCACCAGATGGGCCTTGCCGATGGTCTTGGCAATGATCTTCTCGCCCTTGCGCAGCGTGCCCTGCTTCACGCGCACCAGCGACACCACGCCGAGGTAATTGTCGAACCAGGAATCAATGATCAACGCCTGCAGCGGCGCGTCGACATCGCCCTGCGGGGGCGGCACGAGACGAACCAGTTCTTCCAGAATCTCGGTGATGCCCATGCCGGTCTTGGCACTGGCGCAGACGGCATTGGAAGCATCGATGCCGATGATCTCCTCGATCTCCTGCCGCACCTTCTCGGGTTCGGCCTGCGGCAGGTCCATCTTGTTGAGGACCGGAATCACCTCCAGCCCCTGCTCGATGGCGGTGTAGCAGGTCGCCACGGACTGCGCTTCCACGCCCTGACCGGCATCCACCACCAGCAAGGCACCTTCGCAGGCAGCCAGCGAGCGCGACACCTCGTAGGTGAAATCCACGTGACCGGGGGTATCGATGAAATTCAGCTGATAGCGTTTGCCGTCCTTGCTGTCGAAATGCAGTGTCACGCTCTGTGCCTTGATCGTGATGCCACGCTCGCGCTCGATATCGAGGGAGTCCAGCACCTGCTCGTTCATTTCACGTTCGTCCAGCCCGCCGCAGAGCTGGATGAAGCGGTCTGCGAGCGTGGATTTGCCGTGGTCGATATGGGCGATGATGGAGAAATTGCGGATGTGGCTGAGATCACTCACAGGATAGGGTCACAAAGTCGAGATTAATGGGCATGGTCACGAGACCAGGGGCACAGGGCCGGCACATCCTGGCTCGGGGCCAGGATTTCAAGGCGGCAAGTCTACAGGAACGAAGTGGAGCTGTCAGTGAATTTCCGGCGGAATATCAGTGGGCTGCAGCCGCTGATTCGCACTGCAGGGCAGCCGGTGAGCGCGACACAGCGACCACCGGCTTCGGCAGGCGGGCTACTCGAGCTCGAACACCAAGGTGGTTCCGCGACCCTCTCGGAGGATGCGAACGGGCACGAAGCCGGTTTCCGGCAGTTGTCGCGAAGCGCTGTCAAAGGCATCAAGATCGGGCACAGGAATGCGATTGAGCTCGACAATCACATCGCCCTCGCGCAGGCCCGCCTGCTCTGCGGGACCGTCCAGGACTTCCTGCACCTGGACGCCGCCCATGCCGATGGCCTCACGGACGTCGGGATCCAGACTGCCGATGGTCAGCCCCAGCCGGTTCGCAGGAGGCGGTTCAATGGCCTGACTCTGCGCGGCGACACCGCTGCCGGGCAAGGCGCCGACGATGACATCCACACTCAGTGTTTCACCATTGCGCATGATGGTCAGCTCGGCACTCGTGCCAGGCCGCACCTGCCCCACATAGAACGGCAGCATGGAGGACGTCTCGATCTCCCTGCCATTGAAGGCCATGATGATGTCGTCATTCAGCACGCCTGCATCCTCGGCAGGACTGCCAGGCTGCACCTCGTCCACGAAAGCACCCATGGGGCGAGGCATGAAGAAGGCTTCCGCCAGCGCGAAATCGACGTCCTTGATCAGCACCCCCAGAAGGCCGCGGCTGACCGCGCCGGTCTCCCGCAATTGCTCGACCACATTCAAGGCCACATTGCTGGGAATGGCGAAGGAGATTCCATTGGACCCGCCCGTGCTGCTGAGGATCTGCGAATTGATGCCGATCACCTCGCCTTCCAGGTTGAACAACGGGCCGCCGGAATTGCCCTGGTTGATCGCGACATCCGTCTGGATGAACGAGACATAGTTGGTCTGGTTGCCAGGCACGGCGCGCCCCTTGGCGCTGACGATGCCTGCCGCCGCGGAGAATTCCAGCCCGAAAGGAGAGCCGATGGCGAGCACCCATTCGCCTACGCGGACCGCCTCGGAGTCACCGAACTCGACAGTGGGCAGATCCTCTGCTTCGATTTTCAACAACGCGACATCGGACAATTCGTCTGTGCCAATGATTCGCGCCTGGAACACGCGCCTGTCGTTCAATGTGACCGTGATCTGATCGGCGCCGTTGACCACATGGTGATTGGTGATGACATAACCGTCCTCCGAAATGATGAAGCCCGAACCCACGCCACCACGGGGGCGGGAGCGCCGCTCCTCCAGCTCGGGAGGCAAGGGCTCATCGGGGCTCAGGCGACGCAACAACTCTTCGATGTCTCCGCGTTGATTGTCGGCAGCAGAGGCCTGCTGCATGGTCGCGATATTGACGATCGCAGGGCCATTGCGCTCGACGAGCGTGGCGAAATCCGGCAATTCGGCGGCCTGCGCGAACGTCCCTGAAGCAAGGGTCAAGGCGAGAAAGAGAAAAGGCACCTGCCACGCAATGGCTGCGAGGCTGCGGGACGGTCTGAGCATGCATCTACTCCCCATGGGGTGATTCACGGCGGATGCCGGGAAATCATCAAGCGTTGGTTCTGCCGTAAAGTACAGCGCGCAAGCGAGGGGGGCAAGCCTTGTATCGAGATGCAAGGAAAGGGAGGAGAGGGAAGGAAACCTGGCAAGGCCCGGCGACAGCGAGGGGCTGCCGCCGGACGGTGTCAGTTCTCTATCTGGTTGACCTGCCTGATCAACTGGGAATCCTGCAGGATGTTGAAAGCCGGGTTCACTGGCTCGTTCTCGCGGAACTGAATTGACACACCACGGATGTAATCGTTCAGTCGCTGCTGGGCCTCTGCATCGAATGCAGACTGGGCAGCCACTTCAACGGCAGGAACGTGTTCGACCACAGCGGCTGGTTGAACTTCTGTGGTTCCCGCCATGCTGGCGCCAGGACTGTCCTGATTCAACGCTGACTGCAGCCCTAGAAAGACCGCCAGCGTCACGGATGCCGCAATCGCCAGACGACCCACGACCGGCAGCCAGGGTGCGGTGACTCGCGCAGCGCCGCCCTTGCCACTGGAATGGGGAGCTTCAGCTGCCAGGGCCGCCAGGATGCGCTGGCTGCCGGCCGCAGAGACAGTGAACAGCTCTTCCTTGTGGAGGACAGAGCGCGCAAGGTTGTAACGGTTCCAGGTCTGCGCGAGTTCCGGATGCTCGGGCATGTCCTTCAACAAGCGACGCAGCTCGAGTTCGTCGGCGTGGTCGTCCATCAAGGCGGAAAGAGTTTCCGCGTGCTCTCTGGCCTGACTGGGTGGTTTGCTCATGCATGACCTCTGTATAGATGGGCGTGAGACTGACATTTGCAGGGTTTGACAGCAGCCTCCCGACTTCGTTCCGTCAAGACTGCATCAATTCGCGAATTTTCCTGTCGATCGCTTCCCTTGCCCGAAATATTCGGGACCGCACCGTGCCAACAGGACAATCCATGATTTCAGTGATGTCCTCGTAACTGAGCCCCGAGAACTCCCGCAGGGTGAAGGCCGTCCGCAGGTCTTCGGGAAGCTCATCAATTGCCTCGTTGATCAACTTCTCCAGGTGCTCCTTCTGCAGCAACCCCTCTGGCGAATCGATGTCACGCAAGGCACTGGTGTCCTCCACGAGCTCGGCGTCATCGAGATCGAAGTCCGTCGAAGGAGGCCGGCGACCACGGGATACCAGGTGGTTCTTCGCGGTATTGACCGCGATGCGATAAAGCCAGGTGTAGAA
>CAYQBR010000114.1:0-4664 GCA_964415735.1 uncultured Klebsiella sp.
GCAGCGTGTCATTCAGCCCCTTGGCGCGACGATAGATCAGATCGCGCGCCTCGCGATTGAACGGTGCTTCCTCGAGATTGCTCGCGATGAAGTACTGGCGAATCTCCGGACGAATGCTCTCCAGCAGATAGCGCAGATTGGCGAACACCGGATAGTTGCGGCGCAGATTGCTGTCGCTGAAATACATGTCGTGCACGCCGATGCCGAAGAACACCAGGGCGCAGACAAAGAAGGTGACCGGGCCCGTGTGCTCGGCCAGAGCAACCGGTGCGAGCGTGCCGTCGGTCGCGGCCCACACCGTGTAGAAGGCCACGGGAATCCAGAGCAGACTGGTGATCCAGAAAAAGCGAACAGTCGGAGTCATGACCGCCGCCTCCTTCAGAGTTTCAACAACAGGGTGACAGACGCCTCGCTGTCAGTCTTCTCGCGCCCGAAGGGCACTTCCGTCTGATGCTTGAGCTTGATGGAGAACTTCATGGACATGCTGTTGGAAATGTCGGACTGGATGGCGCTTTCGGAACGTCCGATGCTGGACTTGTCGCCAGCTTCCACGCTGAACGTCTGGCTGAACATGGCGTTCTCGGAGATGTTCCACTGGTATTCCGTGGCGACACGCAGGATGGCTTCCTCGAAGTCCTCGGTGGGAGTGCGCGAGGTGCGCACACCGGCACCAATGCTGTAGTTCCAGTCCATTGTGGCGTGCTCACGCAACAGGTTCTGGCCATAGTTCACGGACAGGTCCGACTGACTGTCATAGCCACTGAAGCGGTCATCCTCGTGGGCCGCGCGGGTCTGGATGAAGGTGTCTGCCGTCATGTTGTAGGTGGCCGCGCCAACGGTGTAGAGGCGCTGGGCTGCGAGTTCGTCATCCTTGGACGAGCGGAAACCGTCCAGGGACAGCCCGTACTCCCACGCGTCCTGCAGCCACACCACGGTGCCCTTGAACTTGATGTTCTCGTCCTTGGTATTGCCCCCGGTGAAGATGGCGCCGAGTTCCAGCTCTGTCGACAGCGTGTCTTCTGTCTCCTGAGCCAGTGCCGCGGAGCCGGTCCCCGCCAGCAGCAGGCAGAGTGTCGTGGGCAGAGCGATGCGTGAAAGCGTGCGCATGGTAGCTATCCTTTGTTGTTGATTTATCGAAAATTTGAACAAAGGCATTCTACTCGCCGGCCCTCTGGAAGGCTAACACCGAAAAGAACAGGGGAGCCCAGGCGGGCTCCCCTGTTCAGCACACGCGACCTACAGGCGAATCAGACCCCTGGCTGCCAATCCAGCGAGACCCAGAACTGGCGGCCCCACGGTGACTGCAGGCGGCTTTCGAAGCCCCCCAGGATCGGGAAACGCTGCGGCAACTGATTGAACAGATTGCTGACGCCGGCGCTGACCGTGATCTCGCTGTCGAAATAATCGCTGAACACATAGGCGTACTGCGCGTTCACGATTGTTTGCGACTCAATCAAGCGATCCGCCTTGTAGCCATTCAGCAGATTGTTGACCTGATCGTCAAAGGTGACGTGGTGGGTGTAGGCAGCGCTCACCGACGCACTCTGCTGCCCCATGAACCAGCCAAGGCGCAGGTTCGCCTTGAGCTTGGGCAGCGGCGGCACGATGCCGGTGGTGGCATTCTGCTTGCCAAGCGCATCCTTCACGCCGCCGGTGAGATCCTCATACCGGTAGTCGGTGTAGTAGGACGCGGTCAGCGTGGTCTCGAAGCTGCCCCAGTCGGCCGTGTCGTAGGTGTATTGCGTTCGCAGGTCCAGCAGATCGATCCACACCGAGCTGATGTTGGCTGACTGACGAATTACCTTGATCACCTGCTGGGTGCTGGCATCGCGGATCACGCCCGGTGAACCGCCGCCGGTGTTGGCGGCAAGCCAGGCATTCGCTGCCGTGCGCGTGGCCGACCCTGGCGTGCGGTTGTAGGTGGCGGGCGTGGCGCCGATGCCTGCCAGCATCTGCTGGAACTGCAGTGCCACGGCGTCATCCGTGCTCAGGGTGCGGATACGATCGACATACTTGATCGACTGGTAGTCGAGACTCACGCTCACGGCATCCATCGGCTCCCAGGTGAAGCCGAGGTTCTTGATGGTGGAGGTTTCCGGTTGCAGATTCGGGTTGCCGGAGCTGCAGGTCGCGCCGCCGTTGAGCACGCCGCCGGTGATCGGGTCGGCGCCGAAGAAGATCTCGCCGCAGCCTTCGTTGGCGTCGAAGGGTCGCGCCGCCGTGGCGGTAGGCGCCAGGAAGCTTTCTCCCCAGGAAGCGCGAATGGCCAGCGTTGGCAGGGCCTCCCAGCGCAGGGCCACCTTGGGCGTGGTGGCGTCCAGCCCGAAGTCACCGAAGCGCTCGTGACGCACGGCGGCCTGAGCTGTGAGCGTCTCCAGCAGCGGGGCCTCGACTTCCACGAAGGCAGCCTTCACGTTGGAATAGTAGGTATTGTTCTTCGGCGCTGAGTCCGCAATGCTCGTGCCATAGTCCTGCCCGATCAGCGCATACGGATTGTTGCCGCTGAACTCCGTGTAGTCGCGCATCTGATAGCCGGTTGCCATGGAGACGGCGCCGGCGGGAAGGTCGAACAGTTCCCCGGTGATGGTGACTTCGAAGATCTCCAGTTCGTCCTTGTCGGTGCGGACGTTGTCAGTATTGGTGTGAATCCAGTCAACGATTTCCTGACTGTTGTCGGTTCTGCCGGCAACGTAGAAAGGTGAGCGCGGGTCCGACGAGCCAAAGGGGTTGAACCACTGATTGCCTGCTGGTCCGCCGAGGCCGGAGAGCGCGAGCTGCATGCGAGGAAGGTTCAGCAGCTTGGTGTCACTGTCGCGTCGCGATGTCTGTCGGGAATAGTAGGAATAGCCCGTCCAGGTGTCGCTCATGTCGAAGCGTGCGCCCAGTTTCCAGCGGTCCGTGTAGATCGAGTTCTTGACCAGTCGTGCCCCGGTGGAGCCCTCGATGAAGGACGGCAGAGTGCCTGCCGTGGCAATCGGGCGCCACAGCCACGGACTCAGCGCCACGCCGAAGGGATTGGCCGGGTGATTGGCCGGCACCAGCAGCGCGGCACGGTTGTTGGCGTTCTGCTGATAGCTGCCAGTCTGACGGCTGTCGTTCTCGCGATACCCCAGATTCATGGTGGCCTCGAGCTGCAGCCAGTCCGCCGCATCCCAGGTCAGATTCTCATAGAGATTGTATTCACGCATGCCATCGGCCAGTGGCCATTGCACGGCATAGTTCATGTAGCAATCGCTGGCGCCGACCTTGATGCCGCTCTGGTTGTTGAGTGGCGCACTGAGATCGGTCTCGGCAGGTGAGTTGGCAAAGGCGCCACAGCTCGGATCACGCAGATTGGTGGTGCGCAGTGTGCCGCCATGCAGGCCGCCGACATTCAGGCGGGCACCGACGACTTCACGCCACACCCCTGGCATGCCGGAGTTGGCCCAGCCGTAGGCATAGTCAAGCGTGCGGGGGCGCTCGTACATCATCAAAGGCGTGCGCTTCTTGTAGTCCATGGCGCCGACCCAGTTGATGCCATTGTTGAACGACATGCCGTGCATCAGTGCCAGGGCCGGCTCTTCCATGCCGCCCTCTTCGTCGCGCTGATAGTAGGCGCGAGCACGCAGGCCCTGGAATTCCTTCACCGGAATGAGATTGACGACACCGGCGACGGCGTCAGAGCCATACAGCGCAGAGCCTCCGTCGAGCACCACTTCCATGCGCGCGATGGCGATGTCGGGAATCAGGCTGGAGACGGCGGTGTCCACTGAGCGCACGCCGTCCATCAGTGTCAGCGTGCTGTTCTCCCCGAGCCCGCGCAGGTTGAAGGTGGCACCTGTCGCACTTTGACCGCCATCAGCGCCCGCATTCACGTTGGCGACGGTGTTGGTGTTCTGGGTGTAGGTCAGGTCGCGAATGTACTGTCCCATGTTGGGCGCACCTGACTGATAGAGATCTTCCTGAGTCACGGTATCGACGGGAGAATTCTCCGCGAATTTGCTGTTGCGGATATAGGAGCCCGTGACGACGACTTCCTCGACTTCCGGCGCCGTGTCGGACTGGGCCTGTGCGAGCAGTGGCAAGGTGATTGACGTGGCAAGGCAGGTACTGATCAGGCGGCGGAGCATGAACAACTTGTTACGCTGTGGCATGAGATCTCTCCAGGAGTGATTGTGATTGTTATGGCGAGTCGTGCTGAGCTTGCGGAGAACACCTGGCACGTTTCTCAAGTGAGCGCCGCACTGGCATCTTAGACAATTGCCGCGTGTGCCGCTCGTCAACGCCACAAACAGTCACAGAAAGATGCAATTGGAGATGCGGTCCAAAATGGTGCGCAGGGGCATTGCTCAGGCTATTCAAGAGGATGAGGTTCTGAATGTGCGTCTGTGCACCTTGAAAGGGCAGCAAGTGTGACATCCATGTCACAAACGGCGATTGCACGGAAAGCGCACCGATCATGCGCAAGTGCCAACTGGCACCTGTGCATGACTCCGGCTCTCACTGCGGCATGCGCGCCGCGCGGATCTCGATTTCCACCAGCCAGTTCTCGTTCACCAGATCGGCCACCACCACGGTGGTGCGCACGGGCTTGGTGGGGTTCTGTTCGGTGCCGAAGAACTGCAGATAGCCGTTGTTGATGCCGGCGAAGTCGAACTCGCCATCCGGGCCGGCCACGCCGAAGA
>CAYQBR010000115.1:0-4628 GCA_964415735.1 uncultured Klebsiella sp.
TCGGTGGCGCGGCGGTAGAGCACCTTGCCCTCTTCCGTCAGCACGGCGCGGCGGCCTTCCAGCGTCAGCACCGGGCGCGGCAGCTGCTCCTGCAGGCGCGCGATGGCGTAGCTGACGCTGGACTGGCTCTTGTTGAGCGCCTCGGC
The DNA here is from genome assembly GCA_964415735.1 of uncultured Klebsiella sp. Classification (GTDB taxonomy): domain Bacteria; phylum Pseudomonadota; class Gammaproteobacteria; order Pseudomonadales; family Pseudohongiellaceae; genus UBA5078. Next base: position 147 of record CAYQBR010000115.1, read on the forward strand.
GGCCAGCGCGAAGGAGCCGGCGTCGACGACGGCCTTGAAAGCGGCCCATTGGTCGAGGGAGATGCGGGGAGTGCGCATGGGGGGCATCCTTTGATCGGATTTGTCGATGGGTTTGCGGTGAATATTGCATCAATCGATCAGCTTTTCCCACCTAGGATGAGCGCATCTTCACTGACAGCGTCCGCTGCGACGCAAGGACTCGATCATGCGCAAGCTGCTTCACATCACTTCCTCCCTCTTCGACGCCCATGGCAAGCAGGGCGTCTCCACCCAGCTGAGCCACGAGCTGATTGCCGGTCTCACGGCCGCCGACGCCAGCCTGCAGGTGCAGGCGCGGGACTTCGCGCAGACGCCGATTCCCTACCTCGACAACGCCTGGCTGGGCGCGCTGTTCACGCCGGCGGAGGAACGCAGCGAGGAGCAGGCGCAGAAGGTGGCGTTCTCCGACGCCTTGATTGCCGAGCTGAAAGCGGCCGACGTGGTGGTGCTGGGCGTGCCGACCTACAACTTCTCGGTGCCGGCCATGTTGCGCTCCTGGGCCGACCATGTGGCCCGCGCGGGCGTGACCTTCAAGTACACCGACAAGGGGGCGGTGGGCCTGGCGGGCGCGAAGAAGGTCTATGGGGTGATCGCCTCCGGCGGCATCCACGAGGAAGGCGGCACCGACCATGTGCGGCCCTGGCTGCGCACCTTCCTGGGTTTCCTGGGAATGACCGACGTGGAATTCGTCGTTGCAGGCGGCCTGAACATGGGCGAAAGTGCCCGGGCCGAGGGCCTGCAGAAGGCCCGCAACCAGATCGCCGCCCTGCTGGCGGCAGCGAAGGAGTGACGCCATGAGTGTTCGACGTGTGGAAGAGATGCTGGTGGCACGCCCCACCTCCGATGGGGACGGCGTGCGCCTGATGCGGGTGTTCGGCGGGCAGGACCTGTCCCGCTTCGACCCCTTCCTGATGCTGGATGAGTTCGGCAGCCAGTCCGCCAGTGACTACATCGGCGGTTTCCCCTCGCACCCGCATCGCGGCTTCGAGACGGTCACCTACATGCTCGACGGGCACATGCAGCACCGCGACCACATGGGCAATGTGGGCGAGCTGCGCAACGGTGACGTGCAGTGGATGACGGCCGGCTCCGGCGTGATTCACTCGGAGATGCCGCAGCAGAAGGAAGGCCGCATGCGCGGCTTCCAGCTGTGGCTGAACCTGGCGGCCAAGGACAAGATGCAGGCGGCGTCCTACCGCGACGTGCCGGCGGCGGACATCCCCGTGCTGCCCCGCCCGACCGGGCACATCAAGGCCATCGCCGGCGAGGTGCAGGGCTCGCTGGGCCCGGTGCGTGGGCACATCTCGCGCCCGGTGACCGAGCCCTTGTATCTGGACATCGTGGTGGACAAGGGCGCGTACGCCGAGAGTTTCGCGGTGCCGGAAGGTGACACGGTGCTGGTGTATGTCTACGAGGGCAGCGCCCTGGTGGGTGGCACCCGCGTCGAGAAGTCACGCATGGTGAGATTGTCGCGCCAGGGCGCCGTGGAGATCGCGGCCGAGGGGCCGGCGAAGCTGCTGCTGATCGCCGGGCGGCCGCTGCGCGAGCCCATCGTGCACTACGGTCCCTTCGTGATGAACACGCGCGAAGAGATCGAGCAGGCGCTGACGGACTATCGCAACGGCACGCTCACCCGGCGCGGGGCTCACTGACCGCCCAGCTCCGAGTACACGGCACGCAGGAAGCGCTCCGGATTGCCATGCACCGCATCGTAGGCCGCCGTGGGATTGGTGGCCGCGATCTGCTCGTACGTCATGCCGCTCGCCACTTGCGGGCGCACCTTGTTGACGATGTCTTCCACCATGTCGCGGAAGGCGATCACGTCGGCGCGGTCGGACACTTCCCCGTGACCCGGGACGATGATCGTGTCGGGGCCGGCGGCGGCGATGATCATGCCCAGCGCGCCGAAGGTGCCTTCCAGCGTGCCGCCATTGCCCTGATCGATGATCGGGTAGGCGCCGGTGCGGTAGACGTCACCGGTGTGGATCACATTGGAGCCGCGGAACACGATCATGCTGTCACCGTCGGTGTGTGCCGGCGGCAGCGGCACGGCACTGATCTCCTCGCCATTCAGATACACCGAGATCTCGTCATTGAAGGTCAGCACCGGCAGGGCCACGCCCGGGTACTGGGCCTGCATGCGCACGCGCACTTCGTCCCGCGCCACGATGGGGATGCCCAGGCGGCCGATGTTCTCGTTGCCGCCCACGTGGTCGCCGTGCACATGGGTGTTGATCAGAAAGCGGATGGGGCCGTCGCTGAGGGTGCGGATGGCCGCCATGATCTTCTCGGTGAGCGGCGCGAACTGATCGTCGATCATCACCACGCCGTCCTCGCCCACGGAAAGGCCGACATGGCCACCGGCGCCTTGCAGGTAGTAGATGCCATCGCGCACCTGATGCGGAATCACTTCCACGGTGCTGTAGTCGGTCTGCGCCTGGGCGCTGCCGAGGAAAGGCGTGCCTGCAAGCAGGGCGAGGGCGAGCAGGGTCTTGCGGCCGGTGAGAGGCGTATGCATGAAAGGCTCCTTGTTCTTGTTGGGGGTTCGGTGGCGGCGCCGGGCGGCGAGCGCGGCGGATTCAGGGTCGAGTATATGCCAGACGCCCGAGGCGACGTCACCCCCGTGATGGCTGGTTGAATAGGGAATAAGCATATCGCTACATATTCTTTTTTAGAATAAAAAGGCCTGCCTATAATCCGGCCCACGTTGAAATCAGGCAGGTATGCAGTATGGATTGGCAGGGCTGGTTGTCGTTGGCGCTCACCTTGGGCGCCGTGCTGTTGCTGGTGTTCACGCGGCTCGTGCCGCATTTCGTGTTGATGGCGGCGCTGACCATTCTCAGTGCCACGGGCGTGCTGAGCGCCGCAGAGGCGCTGAGCGGCTTCGCCAATGCGGGCTTGATCACAGTGGCGGCGATGTTCGTGGTGGCCTCGGGCCTGCATGCCTCCGGCGGCATCGACCTGCTGGTCAACAAGCTGCTGGGGCGGCCCCGCAACGCGCAGACCGCCATGCTGCGCCTGTTTCTGCCCGTGCTGCCCCTGAGCGCCTTCCTCAACAACACCCCCGTCGTGGCCACCATGATTCCGGCCATCAATGCCTGGTGCCGGCGCATCAATGTCGCGCCCTCCAAGCTCATGATTCCGCTCAGTTATGGCGCCATTCTCGGCGGCACCGTGACGCTGATCGGCACCAGCACCAACCTGGTGGTGAACGGTCAGTATCAGGCGCTGACGGGGGAACAGGGCTTCTCGCTGTTCGCCATCACGCCGGTCGGGCTGCCCGTGGCCATCATCGGCGTGCTCTTCATGCTGGTGGCCGTGCCGAAACTGCTGCCGGACCGGCGCGAGAGCAAGCCCTTCGACAATATGCGCGAATTCACCCTCGAGGTGGCCATCGACCCGCATGGCCCGCTGGTGGGGCTCACCGTGGAACAGGCGGGACTGCGCAATCTGGAGCGGGTCTATCTGGTGGAGATCGACCGCCGCGACAGCATCGTGACGGCCGTGCCCTCCGAGGAGATCCTGCGCGGCGGGGACCGTCTGGTGTTCGCCGGCGAGACCGAGGCCATCTCGGACCTGCTGCGCATTCACGGCATCGTGGCGTCAATCAACCCGGCCAAGGCCGCGCTGTCGGAAGACCGCGCCGAACGCCGACTGGTGGAAGTGGTGGTGTCACAGTCCTGCTCGTCCATCGGCGAGACCATCCGCAGCTCGCGCTTTCACGACCGCTACGGCGCCATCGTGCTGGCCGTGGCCCGCAACGGCGAGCGGGTGGCGGGCAATCTGGGCAACATCATCATCAAGCCCGGCGACACCCTGCTGCTGGAGGCGCGCCCGGTGTTCGTCAGTCGGCAGAAGTACAACAAGGACTTCCTGGTGATCAATGATCTGGACACGGTGCAGCCACGGCACAGCAAGGCGCTGCTGGCCTGGGGCATCCTGCTCACGCTGGTGCTGGCAGCCGGACTGGACGTGGTGAGCATGCTCAACGCCTCGCTGCTGGGCGCCGGGGCCATGCTGGTGACGGGATGTCTGTCGGTGAGTCAGGCGGAGAAGAGTCTGGACTTGACCGTGCTGATCACCATCGCTGCATCGTTCGCGCTGGGGGCGGCGCTGGAGAAGACCGGCGTGGCGGCCTTCCTGGCCGAGAACATCGTGGGATTGAGTGGCGGGCGGCCGTGGCTGCTGTTGCTGCTGACCTATGCCACCGTGTCGCTGATGACCGAGACCATCACCAACAATGCCGCCGCCGTGATCATGGTGCCCATCGTGCTGGCCATGACCGGACAGGCCGGGCTGGACCCGGAGCCCTTCATGCTCGCGGTGATGATGGCCGCGTCGGCCAGCTTCGCGACGCCGCTGGGCTATCAGACCAATCTGATGGTGTACGGCCCCGGCGGCTACCGCTTCAGCGACTTCGTGCGCATCGGCGTGCCGATGAAC
>CAYQBR010000116.1:0-4601 GCA_964415735.1 uncultured Klebsiella sp.
ATTTTCTGCAGGGTGCTGAGGGTGACGGCAGGCCGACTGCTGTGCTCGCCGGCGGAGGCGTGTGTGCTCATGGACGTATCCGTGCCCGGGTCTGTGTCAAAGCAGCGCGGGCTTGGGGTTGAAGTAATGGATCCCGCTGGTGCTCGACTGAATCTGCTCGAGCAGCAACTGATAATCCTCGTCATTGTTGACGAGGTCAATCTCGGCGCAGTTCACGATCAGCAGAGGGCTGCGGTCGTAGTAGTGGAAGAACTGCGCATAGGCCTCGTTCAGTCGCTCGAGATAGTCACGCTGTATCTGTTGCTCTGCCGGGATGCCGCGCTTGTGAATGCGCTGCAGCAGCACACTGGCGGGGGCCTGCAGGTAGATCACGAGATCGGGCGTCGGGGCGTCGATCGTGAGGTGGGCGTACACCTGCTGATACAAGGCGTATTCGTCATCGTCCAGATTCTGGCGGGCGAAAAGCGCGTCCTTGTCGATCAGGAAGTCGGCGACCCGGACAGTGTCGAACAGATCGCTCTGCCGCAGTTCCTGCATCTGCCGCGCGCGTTGCAGCAGGAAGTAGAGCTGCGTCGCCAGCGCATTGCGTTGCGGATCGTGATAGAAGCGTTCCAGAAACGGGTTTTCCTGCGGCAGCTCCAGCAGTATCTCGGAATGGAACGTGTCGGCCAGACGACGCGCAAGGCTGGTCTTGCCGACTCCGATCGGGCCTTCCACCGCGATGAACCGAGGTGTCTTGCCGGCGCGCGACGGCGCGCTCGCCTGCAGACTTGTCACGAGGGGCTTCCCGCACCGTCAGCGGATCTGCGTGACGGTTTGCGACGACGTCGCCGCTTGGGAGCGCCGGTCTTGCCCAGTCCTTCCAGCATCTCTTCCTGGTGTGTCTTGTCGCTGCTCTGGAAGTCCGTCCACCACTGACCGAGTCCGTCCAGGGGCTCGCCGCTCTCCTCGCGCAACAGCAGGAAATCGTAGCCGGCACGAAAGCGTGGATGGCCGAAGACGGACTCGACGCCGCGACGACTGCGCTGCTCAAGACGCAGCTGCAATTCCCAGATCTCCCGTGTGGCAATCGAGAAACGCTTGGGAATGGCCGTGATCTGCAACTGGCGGCCAATCACGCGGTTGGCAGCTTCCTGCTGATCGGCCAGCGTGACGGGCGCGTCGCCACACAGGCGCTGCAGTTCCTGCTGCAAGGGTGCCCACAGCAGGGCTGCGAAAAGGAACGCCGGGGTGACGGTCTTGCCCTCCGCCAGGCGCGCATCGGTGTTGCGCATCGCCAGTGTCAGCAGGCGGGTGCCCGGCGCATCGGGATCGCGGGTGGCCGCCATGGTGGGCTTGAGCAGCACCGAGCCGATCTTGTACTGGCGCAGCAGCGCCAGGGTATTCTCGGCATGCCCGCCCACGAGCAACTTCAATGTCTCGTCGAACAGTCGAGCGGGAGAGATCGATTCCAGCAGTGGCGCCAGTTCATCCAGCGGCGCCCGTGTGCGCGGCTCGATGGTGAAGCCGAGCTTGGCCGCGAAGCGGATGGCTCGCAGCATGCGCACCGGGTCCTCGCGATAGCGCGTCGCAGGATCGCCGATCATGCGCAGAACCCGGTTGTCGATGTCGTCCAGCCCGTTGGCGAAGTCGAGGACCTTGAAGCCCTCGGTGGTGTAGTAAAGCGCATTGGCCGTGAAGTCGCGGCGCAGGGCGTCTTCATTGATGGAGCCGTAGACGTTGTCGCGCAGGATCATGCCGGAGCTGGAGTGTGCAGAGTCCAGACCGCGAATGCTGCGATTGGAGGCGTCATCGTCGAACTCGTTCTCGGCGGTGTGGTGGGCCCGGAACGTCGTGACTTCGATGATTTCCCTGCCGAAGCGCAGGTGCACGATCTTGAAGCGTCGACCGATGATCATGGCATTGCGGAACAGTTGCTTCACTTCCTCGGGAGTCGCATCCGTGGAGATGTCGAAGTCCTTCGGCGTGTCACCAAGCAGCAGGTCGCGTACTCCGCCGCCGACGAGGAAGGCCTGATAGCCGCATTCATTCAGACGATAGAGGACTTTCACGGCATTGGGCGAAATGTCCTTGCGGGAAATGCCGTGTTCATCGCGTTCGATGATGGAGGCGCCGGACAGGTCAAGATCCTGCAATCGTGCGCGGCCGTTCTGGCGCATGGGGGCCGGGGTCGTGTCGCGGGATTCAGTCGAGGCGCGCGCCGGACTGCTGCTCGCTGCGGAGTCCGTTGGTGCTGTCTTGGCGCGTTTGCCGAAGAGAACTCTGGTTAACTTTCTTAGCATGTGATTGTCAGAATCCATTGATCGCGCCGTGGAATGTGCGCCACGCGTTGGTACAACGCGAGAATGCATACATCGATGCCATCAGGCAAGTGCGCGAATGGAGCCGGATAATACACCGATCGAGAGGAAATTAGCAGGAGGAAATGCTCTGGGGGGCGAGTACAGCCCCCCCGCAAGGAAGGTAATTTAGTTTTGTTTTTCTTGTTGTACTAAATGGGCACCAAATACAGCACCGCAAAGCATTTTAGTGAAACAGTATCTCCAGCCCGACAATAGACGTACTGCCTGCAACCTGAAAACCCGTTACTCTTTTTCTTATTCACTGCACCAAAGCAAGGAATGCCATTTTTATTGTTATTGGACGTCGTTTTTATTGTTTGTTGTTATTGTGCCGTATATAGAGCACTAACCGTGCCAGATAATTAAAATTCATTTAAAACAATAAGATATGAATTTTCTTCCAGAAAATGGGGAGTTAAGTCTGGTACTGTGTTACCGAAAATCTCCAAAAAACTGGGTAGATGTGTATCAGTAACAAATTGTCACCGGGGTGACACATGACGGTAATCGGGCATGAGCACCGACATCACTCGTGCCACATGAATGGGTGGGGGTGAATTGCGGACGAAAAGAGAGGAGGGGGCTCAGGCCTGTTTCTTCTTGCGCGGCAGGCCGAAGCGCTGTCGTCTTTCCCAGAGACACTTGCGGCTGATGCCCAGTTTGCGTGCCAGTTGTGTCTCATTCATCTGATCCTGATGTTCGAGGACAAAACGCTGGAAGTAGTCCTCCAGGGACAGTTCTTCCACAGGGTCATCGTGAGTGTTCAGGGCTGGGCTTGCATGGGCGGCGGTTTGTCCCCGCTCATTGAGCGGGCGCAGCTGATTGCGGCCACTGGTGTCGATTGCCAGTAGTTCTGCGCCAATGTACTCCGACTCGGCCAGCACCACCGCGCGTTCGATGGCATTCTCCAGCTCCCGGACATTGCCCGGCCAGGAATACACCGCGATGGCCTGCGTGGCCTCGGGGCTGAACTTCAGCGCAGGCGACTTGAGCCGCTTGCAGGTGCGCTCCAGGATGGCGTCAGCCAGTTCCAGAATGTCGTTGCCGCGTTCCTTGAGGGGAGGAATCACCAGGGTCATCACATTGATGCGGTAATACAGGTCTTCCCGGAAATCGCCGTCGATCACGAGTTGCTTGAGATCCCGGTGCGTTGCCACCACCAGACGGACATCCACTTTCTTGGATTGCACCGAGCCCACCTTGCGAATCTCGTTTTCCTGCAGCACGCGCAGAAGACGCGCCTGTGCCTCGAGAGGCAGTTCGCCAATCTCATCGAGGAACAGGGTGCTGCCATTGGCCGCTTCAACCAGTCCTGTGCGATTGGCGGTGGCACCAGTGAAGGCGCCCTTTTCGTGACCGAAAAGTTCAGATTCGATGAGATTCTCGGGGATGGCGGCGCAGTTCACCGAAATCATCTCGGCATCCTTGCGATCACTGAGCTTGTGAATGGCGCGCGCCACCAGTTCCTTGCCGGTGCCGGACTCGCCATTGATCAGCACGGTCGAACTGGTCTGCGCCACCTTGCGGATGCGACGGAACAATTCCATCATCTGCGGGCAACTGCCGATCATGCCGTACACGGGCGGCTCGGGCGGTGGAACCGGTTTCTCGACCGTGGCCTTGCGAGCGGCACTCTCTTTCACGATTCTGGCGACCGTCTCGAGCATTTCTTCGTGCTCGAAGGGCTTGGAGATGTAGTCCACGGCGCCCATCTTCATGGAGTCGATGGCGGAACGCAGGCTGGAGTAGCTGGTCATGATCAGGACGGGCGTCTTGGTGGCTGCGATCAGATCGGTACCCGGGGCGCCTGGCAGGCGCAGATCACTCACCACGATGTCGAAATCGTCGGGATTGAAGTTCTCAAGCGCGTCCCGGACACTGCTGGCCTCTTCCACAAGATAGTCATGCCGTTCGAGCAGCCTTCGCAATGCGGTGCGAATGACCTGCTCGTCTTCAACAACCAATACCCTGTTCTGCGCTGTCATCGTGGTACTCAAACAGTTTGATAACTAATTCAAGAGCTTGCCTTGAGGCTCAGAGTGCCTTTGCGAAATTCTCGACTGGCAGGCCGGCGTCATCATAGCAGGGAAAGGTCAGGATTACCCGTGTGCCGGGATTCTCCCTGCGGCTGGACGCGCTGATTATATCAATATGGCCATTGAGGTTTTCAACTATGCTGTAGACCAGCGAAAGCCCCAGCCCCGTGCCTTCTCCCGGCTCTTTCGTGGTGAAGAACGGGTCAAAAATCCGGTCCCTGAT
>CAYQBR010000117.1:0-4571 GCA_964415735.1 uncultured Klebsiella sp.
AACAAGGGCACGCGCGCCGCGTTTCTGGACACTTGTTCCGCCGTGAGGGAGCGCAACCGCACCTGTTCGGCGACATAGATCGCCGAGCTGCGACTGCCAAGTCCGGAAGTGTGGCGCATCAGGTCCGCCACGGTGATGTCACCTTCGCGCGCACGTGTCTGGTTCATGTCCGGCGCGTCCGGATCGAGAAACACGCGTTGTTCGGCAAATTCCGGCAGGTATTTCGAGATCGGGTCATCCAGCGCAATGCGACCTTCTTCGAAGAGAATCATCGCCGCGAGACTCGTGACCGGGCGCGTCATGGAGTAGATGCGAAACAGAGCGTCCTGCGGCATGGCGCTGCCGCTTTCCAGATCACGCTGACCGAGGGCCTCGAGATAGACCAGCTGGCCATCGCGCAGCACGGCGGCCACCACGCCGGCGATATGCCCCTGATCGATGTGCGCCTGCAGGCGCTGCGTCACCGTGGCGAGTCCGGCACTGGACATGCCGACCTGCTCAGGCGTGGCGCGCGGGAAGTCCTGGGCGTGCAGCAAGGGGGCGGCAAGGACAATGGCGACCCCCGCAACAACGCGAGTGATTCTTCTGGCTGGAAACATGCAAGTGCTCCTGTCGTGTGAATGGGTGAGCTGGCTCCTTCAGAGCCAGAGCCGGTGTTCATGCGTGCGCAGCCAGCGCACATAACGTCGATGCTCCGGGCAGACGGATTCGACCAGCGCCCAGTATTGCGGCGAATGATTCATGTGGCGCAGGTGGCACACTTCATGGCAGATCATGTAATCGATGACCGCGTCGGGCGCGAGCATGATCAGCCAGTTGTACTGGATGCGGCCGCCCGAGGTGCAGTGCCCCCATTTGCTGCGCGTCTTGCGAAACACCACTTCCTTCAGCCTGCCGCCAAGCTGCAGATACTCAGCAAGCGCGCGAGTGCGCGCGGGCAACTGCTCGCGGGCCTGGGCCAGCAGCCAGCGCTGCAGCACTCTCGCGGCACGCTCGGGGGTCAGTGCGCGTCCATGAATCCGGATCTCGTCGGCCGTGACGTCAACGTGCTCCGCGACGGCACTCACGAAGCGCACGCGCAGAGTACGAGCCTTGTAATGGAGCGAACCGCCATCACGCAGATCGGGACGCTGCGCATCCTGCTCCGCCTTGTGCGCGAGCTTGCGCAGAATCCAGGGCACATGAGCGGACACGAAGTCCTCTATCTGCGCCTGACTCACGAACAGCGGGACGCGTACCTCCACCGTCTGATGACGCACGAGCACGGCCATGGTCTTGCGTCTGCCGCGCACGACCGTGTAGTCGACCGGCAGAATGAGGCTCTGCTTCGCAGTGCCTTCGACAGGACTCGAATGGCGCACAATCATCTGATTTCTAATGAAGAATGAATTGGCGCATAATACGCAAATCAATTCCCCGACGATACTCGGCCCCCAGCACACTGGTCTTGCAATGACGTCACCCCGCCAGGACAGAATCTACGCCCACGCGCAGCCCGCGCAGGACTTTGTGTTCGATGACAAGGTGGCGGATGTCTTCACCGACATGATCAATCGTTCCGTGCCGGGTTATGCCACGATCCTCTCCATGATCGGCACACTGGCGGATCGCTACTGCACACCGGGTTCGAACGTCTATGACCTCGGCTGTTCACTCGGTGGCGCAAGCCTGGCCGTCGCGCACCACGTGTCCCACAAGGATTACACCATCGTGGCCGTCGACAATTCACCTGCAATGATCTCCCGACTGGATGCAGCGCTCACGACTCACGCCGACCGCGAGCGTATCCAGACGATCTGCGCCGACATCGGCGAGATCGACATTCACGATGCCTCCGTGGTGGTGCTCAATTTCACGCTCCAGTTCATTCCCGTGGCCCGTCGCAGCGCTCTCTTGAAGAGAATTCATGACGGCATGCGGCCTGGAGGCATCCTGATTCTCTCCGAGAAGATCCGTTTTCCGGATGCGGCACTGAACGAGCTGCTGATCGAGATGTACCACCAGTTCAAGCAGGTGCAGGGTTATTCCCAACTGGAGATCAGCCAGAAGCGTTCGGCACTCGAGAACGTGCTGATCCCGGAATCCATTGCCGAACACAAGGCGCGGCTGCAGGCTGCAGGCTTCAGTTCCTGCGACACCTGGTTTCAGTGTTTCAACTTCACCTCCATGATCGCCTTCCGCGGCGCGGACTCATGAGCTACCAGCATCTTCCCGGACTGCTGGGCAACGGACCGCTGCGAGCGCTGGCGCGCTTTGGCACCCCCGAATGGTTCAGCAGCCGCAACAATGGCGACTTCCCCCGCTGGCAGGCTGCATTGGACTCGCTGCCTGATCTGACTCCACGCCACATCGAGCTGCGCGAGGCGGTACGCATCGGCAGTGCCCAGGACTGCACCGAGCAAGAGCAGGAGGCGCTGCGCGCGGCATTGCAGGGCCTGATTCCCTGGCGCAAGGGTCCGTTCGAACTCTTTGGCGTGCACATCGACACCGAGTGGCGCTCGGACTGGAAGTGGGACCGGTTGCGAGAGCACATTGCACCCTCGCGTGGCCGCACGATCCTCGACGTTGGCTGCGGCAATGGCTACCACTGCTTCCGCATGGCAGGCGAAGGAGCCAGGCTGGCCATCGGCATCGACTCCCAGCTTGCCTACGCGATGCAATACCGCATGGTCAGCCGTTACGTGCCAGATGTTCCAGCTTTCGTCCTCCCCACCACCTTCGAGCAGGCGCTGGAACAGCTGCCGGAGGATGTGGCTGCGTTCGACAGTGTGTTCAGCATGGGCGTTCTCTATCATCGCCGCTCGCCCATAGATCATTTGCTGCAGTTGAAATCCTGTCTGCGGCCGGGTGGCGAACTGGTGCTGGAGACCCTGATCGTCGAAGGTCCGGAAGGCCACGCACTGGTGCCGCAGGACCGCTACTGTCGCATGCCGAATGTGTGGTTCATTCCAAGTTGCGCCACCCTGTTGCTCTGGCTGCAGCGCTGTGGCTTGCGCAATGCGCGCGTGGTCGATGTCAGCACCACGTCGCTGCAGGAGCAGCGCACTACGGACTGGATGCGCTTTCAGTCGCTGGCTGACAGCCTTGATCCGGACGATCGCAGCCACACGGTGGAAGGTCTGCCGGCTCCGCGCCGGGCCGTGATCCTGGCGAATGCTCCCTGATGCATCCTGGCACCATTGCCTCTGCGGAGCAGTGAAGGTGCCCCTGCTAGCTTTAAGCGACCACTGGAATAAGTAGTAAATAAACTGTTGATCTATTCCCTCTGGAGCGTGCCGTATTGGAGTTGACGGCCCCGGGTAATTCGGCTATTGCTAGCGTCGCTCCAGCAGGGTCAACTCTCACTCAATGAGGAGTTGCCTGGAAAATTATAAGAACCAGCACCCGGGAAGCACCAAAATGGCCAGACCTCTCCGCATAGAGTTTCCAGACGCCTGTTATCACGTGTCCAATATCGGGCTCGAGAATCAGAGGATTTTCCCCAGCCAGAAATACTTCGAAGCCTTTCTCGCAGGGCTGGAGGAAACCTGCTTCCGTCTCAACGTGCAGGTGCATGCCTACTGCCTGCTGAAAGACCGTTACCACCTGCTGATCAAGACGCCCGAAGCCAACCTGAGCCGCTTCATGCGTCAGGTCGACGGCCTCTATACCCAGAATTACCAGCGCCTGAAGAAGTCTGAAGGCTCTCTGTTCAAGGGCCGCTACAAGGCAGTCCTGATTCAGCCGGACGCGCACCTGGTGACGCTCGCTCGCTATATCCATCTAGGCGTCAAGAAGGGTGAACTGGATACCTGGCAATGGTCGAGCTACGGCGCGTATACCGGCAAGTCCAAGGCACCTGAGTGGCTTGTGCGTGATGAAGTCCTGGGCCAGCTGCCTGGCAGCGGGGCCAAACGCTTGGCCGAATTCGTTCGCTTCACGGAAGCTGGCGTGGATGACGAGACCGCGCGGTTCTACGGCAAGAAGAATCTGTCTTCCATCATGGGAGATGAGAAATTCAAGAAGACGGCACGGGCCAGACGCAGCGTCACTGCCACTCGTGGCGCCTCGCGCGGCACAAATGCCAAGTGGCGCCCTTCCTGCAAGCTGATCATCAGCGCCGTGGCGAAGCAGTTCAAGGTGACGGAAGAAAGCATCTACACCGCGGCCCGCGGCCCGGGCTCCAAGAATGTGCCGCGCTGGGTGGCGATGTATCTCTGTCAGGAATTGTCGGCAGTCACCCTGCAGGCCATCGCGAAGCTGTTCAAGCTCAAGCGCTATGGCACGGTGTCCACCACCGTTGGCAAGCTGAAGAAGGAATTCGTGGAAAACCCGAAGCTGCTGACGCAGACCAGCAAGCTGCTCAAGGAGCTGAGCAGGGAAAAAGCCGCCTGAGAGGTGTTTCCAGCGCAAACAAGAACGCCGCGCTTTCTGGCTTCAGAGAGCGCGGCGTTCCTGCTGGCAAGGGCTTGGCGAGGTCAAGCAGCGGAGGGCTTACTTGATCTTGGCTTCCTTGTAGATCACATGCTTGCGGACGACGGGATCGTACTTCTTGATCTCCATCTTGTCCGGCATGGTTCGCTTGTTCTTGT
>CAYQBR010000118.1:0-4568 GCA_964415735.1 uncultured Klebsiella sp.
GTCATGCTCTGTGGCTGCATGCTGGCCCTGAGCCTGAATGTCCTGCGCAAGGTGCAGGCGCTGCAGGCAAGACTGGATGCCGACATGAGCGCCCTGCGCGGCGAGATCAGCGCGGTGAGCCGCGGTGCCGTCGGGCTGGGCAAGCGTGTGCAGACGCTGCAGCAGCGCGTCGAGGCCACCGCACAGCGCCAGGAGGAACTCGAATACAAGGATGTCGGCGATGTCGCCATCTCCCACGCCAGCAAGCTGGTGCAGATGGGCGCCGACAGCCAGGAGCTGGTCAACACCTGCGGGCTGTCACGGGCCGAGGCGAGTCTGCTCTCCCTGATGCACGGCAAGACCCGCAAACCTGCCCGTTCCGCCGCCTGATCCACGCGCGTCGGGGCCTCTGCCGGCGCCCGTTGCCACGCCTCTCTGATTCCCGTCTTTCCGCGTCGCGATGCCCTTGCGCGGCGGGAGCTTTGCCCGCAGGACTTGGGTTATACTCGCGCCAGTTTTTCGACCCGGCCACCCCTTGTATGTCGCTTCCGGCGACCAGCCCCTGACGTGCCTATGCCTGATTCACCCGCCGCCAGCCCCACCGTCACGCAGCCCCTGCTGCGCGCGCAGGCCCTGTTCTGCGAACGCGATGACCGTGTGCTGTTCAGCGGCCTGGATTTCGAGCTGAACGCCGGGGACCTGATGCAGGTGCAGGGCAGCAATGGCAGCGGCAAGACCACGCTGCTGCGCATCCTCTGCGGGCTCAATGGCGTTTACGAGGGCGAGTTGTACTGGCGTGGCGTGCCCATCGACGAGGACCGCGAGGCCTTTCTCGCCTCGCTGCTGTATCTGGGCCATCGCGTGGGCGTGAACAAGATCCTCACGGCGCGCGAGAACCTGCGTTGGAGCTGCGCGCTGCATTCGCCGGTGAGCGATGCCGACATCGAGGCCGCCCTGCGGCGCGTGGGGCTGGCCGGCTATGCCGATGTGACCTGTCGCAACATGTCGGCCGGACAGCAGCAGCGGGTGTCTCTCGCGCGGCTGCTGCTCAGTCCCGCCACGCTGTGGGTGCTGGATGAGCCCTTCACCACGCTGGACGTGCACGGGGTCAAGACGCTGGAGGGCCTGCTGGCCGAGCACGTCGAGGCCGGCGGTGCCGTGCTGGTCACCACGCATCATGCCTTGTCGGTGCCCTGCACGCTGCGCCGGCTCAGTCTGGACAAACGGGGAGTGGCCGCCGCATGACTGCCTTGACGGGACCGCAGGTCAGCACCTTCACCGCCTTTCGCGCCACGCTGCGCCGCGATCTGCTGATCGCGCTCAAGCGTCGCAATGATCTGCTCAACCCGCTGATGTTCTTCCTCATCGTGGTGTCGCTGTTTCCGCTGGGCGTCTCGTCCGACCCGCAGGAGCTGACCCGCATCGCCGCCGGCACCGTGTGGGTGTCGGCGCTGCTGGCCTCCATGCTGTCGCTGGACAATCTCTACCGCGCCGACTACGAAGACGGCTCCCTGGAGCAGTTGCTGCTCTCGCCCCAGCCGCTGTATTTCCTGGTGCTCGCCAAGAACATCGCGCACTGGCTGGTGAGCGGCCTGCCCGTGGTGCTGCTGGCACCGCTGCTGGCTTACATGCTGTATCTGCCTTCCGATGCCTACTGGACGCTGATGCTCACGCTGCTGCTGGGCACCCCCGTGCTGAGCCTGTTCGGCTCCATCGGCGTGGCGCTCACCGTGGGGCTGGGCAGCCGGGGTCTGATCCTGGCGGTAATCGTTTTGCCGCTCACAGTGCCGGTGCTTATAATCGGCGCGAAGGCCGTGGCGGATGTGAGTCTGGGGCTCGCGCTCGGCATGCATTATTCCCTGCTGGGAGCCCTGTTGGCGCTGTCCTTGAGCCTGGCGCCGCTGGCCTCCGCAGCGGCGTTGAAGATCAGTGTGAATTGACCTGATTATCAAAGGGATATAGTTACAAAAAGTAACATCGGGCGCGAAAATCGCCGTGTTATAGTCCGGCCCGCGATGGGTTATTCAGTACCGCGCCGCAGCATCAGCGCGCGAAGCGAGTGTGCATACATGTGGCAATGGTTCTTCAGACTGGGCTCGCCCAAGTGGTTCTACGAACTGTCCGGCAGGTGGCTGCCTTGGCTGTACGTGGCGATGACCGTGCTGCTGAGTGTCGGCGTGATCTGGGCGCTGCTGTTCGTGCCGCAGGATTACCAGCAGGGCGACACCATCCGCATCATGTACGTGCATGTGCCCGTCGCCAGCATCTCGCTGGCCTGTTTCCCCCTCATGGCCGTGGCCGGCGTCATCACCCTGGTGTGGAAAATGAAACTCGCCGACATGGTGGCCATGTGCGCCGCGCCCATCGGCGCCTGGTTCACGGCCGTGGCCCTGGCCACCGGCGCCATCTGGGGTCAGCCCATCTGGGGCACCTGGTGGGCCTGGGATGCGCGCCTCACCTCCATGCTGATCCAGTTCTTCCTGCTCATCGGCGTGATCGCGCTGCGCTCCGCCATCGAGAGCCCGGACGCTGCGGCAAGAGCCTGCGCACTGCTGTCCATCGTCGGCGCCATCAACGTGCCGATCATCAAGTACTCGGTGGAGTGGTGGAACACGCTGCACCAGCCCGCCAGCAATTTCGCCATGGACAACGACAGCCCCTTCGGGCCCGAGATCTGGGTGCCCCTGGTCATCATGATCTGCGCTGTCTACCTGTTCTTCGTGATCAGCCTGATCCTGTCCACCCGCAACGAGATTCTGGTGCGCGAGCGCCGCTCGCAGTGGGTTGTCGATCTGATCGCCGCGCACAAGCCGCAGGGAGCCTGAGATGTTCGAAAGCATGGCCTTTGACAGCGTCAGCGAATTTCTGCAGATGGGAAAATATACCTTCCATGTCTGGTCTGTATATGCGCTGTTTGCCGTATTCCTGACAGTCAATCTGTACCTGCCGCTTGCCCGGCGCCGGCAGTTCATTCGCGAGCAGCAGCGGCGGGCACTGCGAGATTCACAGGCAAATCAGTCCCCGGACGGGGATGACGGGCGTTCCGACGCCAATGGGGGAAGTGAATGAAACCGCATCGACGCAAGAAACTGACGATCATCGCGTTCATTGCCGCCGGTCTGGGGGTGGCCATCGGTCTGTCGCTCTACGCCCTGAGCAACAGCATCGACCTGTTCTTCACGCCGACCCAGGTGGCGGCCGGCGAAGTCATGAACGGCCAGCGCGTGCGCGTGGGCGGCATGGTCAAGGAAGGCAGCGTGGTGCGCAGCGAAGAATCGCTGCATGTGGAATTCGTGGCCACCGATTACGCGCACGACGTGCTGATTCGCTATGACGGCATCCTGCCCGACCTGTTCCGTGAAGGGCAGGGCGTGGTGGTGGAGGGCATGGTGGCCAATGGCGTGTTCGAGGCGAGTCGGGTGCTGGCCAAGCACGACGAGAACTACATGTCCGTGGAAGTGAAGGCCGCCCTGGATGCGTCCGGGCACAGCATGCCCGTGCAGGAAACCGAAGGAGCCGGCAATGGTTCCTGAACTCGGTCAATTCGCCCTCATCCTGTCGTTCTGCCTGTGCGTGCTGCTGGGCACGCTGCCGCTGATCGGGGCCGGCACGGGCAATCAGCTGTGGATCAGTCTGGCGCGGCCACTGACCGCGGGCGTCTTCGTGTTCCTCAGTCTGTGTCTGCTGATCCTGGCCTACAGCTTCGTCACCGACGATTTCTCGGTGCAGTTCGTGGCGCAGCACTCCAATTCGCTGCTGCCGATCCAGTACAAGATCACGGCGGTGTGGGGCGGTCACGAGGGCTCCTTCCTGTTCTGGACGTGGATGCTGGCGCTGTGGATGCTGGCCGTGAGCCTGTTCAGCAAGGCCATGCCGGATGATTTCGTGGCCCGCGTGCTGGGCATCATGGGACTGATCGGGGCGGGCTACACCCTGTTCATGATCGCCACCTCCAACCCCTTCGACCGCGTGCTGCCGCTGTCGCCTGTCGATGGTGCCGACCTCAACTCGGCCCTGCAGGACATCGGTTTCATCATTCACCCGCCCTCGCTCTACATGGGCTATGTGGGTTTCTCCGTGGTGTTCGCCTTCGCGATTGCGGCGCTGCTGAGCGGCCGTCTGGATTCGGCCTGGGCGCGCTGGTCGCGGCCCTGGGCCAATGCCGCCTGGGCCATCCTGACCATCGGCATCGCGCTCGGCTCCTGGTGGGCCTATTACGAACTGGGCTGGGGCGGCTGGTGGTTCTGGGACCCGGTGGAAAACGCGTCCTTCATGCCCTGGCTGGTCGCCACCGCCCTGATCCACTCGCTGTCGGTGACCGAGCAGCGCGGCGCGATGAAGGTGTGGACCGCGCTGCTCGCCATCCTCGCGTTCTCCTTGTCCTTGCTAGGCACCTTCATCGTGCGCTCGGGCGTGCTCAGTTCGGTCCATGCCTTCGCCACCGATCCGGCGCGCGGAGTTTTCATCCTGGCCTTCCTGGCGCTCGTGGTGGGCTGCTCGCTCGCCCTCTTTGCGTGGCGCGCGCCGCGCGTGGGATTGGGTGGCGCGTTCGAGCCGGTGTCGCGCGAATCGATGCTGCTGGCCAACAA
>CAYQBR010000119.1:0-4493 GCA_964415735.1 uncultured Klebsiella sp.
GGATCGCTCACCAGGGAACGCCAGGCGGCAGCCGCCTTCTCCCACATGTCACCCTTGGGCGCAAACGGACGCCCCTTGATGTATTGCAGCGTGGTTTCGTCCACGGCGATCAGGCCGGCGCGGGCGCCCGCCTCGATGGCCATGTTGCACACCGTCATGCGGCCTTCGATGCTCAGGGAGCGAATGGCTTCGCCGCCAAACTCAATGGTGTAGCCGGTGCCGCCTGCCGTGCCGATCTCGCCGATGATGGCCAGCACGATGTCCTTGGCGGTGACGCCCGGATTCAGCCGCCCATCCACACGGATCAGCATGTTCTTCATCTTGGTCTGCAGCAGACACTGCGTGGCCATCACATGCTCCACCTCGGAGGTGCCGATGCCATGCGCCAGCGCGCCCAGCGCCCCGTGCGTGGAAGTGTGCGAGTCGCCGCAGACAATGGTCATGCCTGGCAGAGTGGCGCCCTGCTCCGGACCGACCACGTGCACGATGCCCTGACGCTCATCATTCATGTCCAGTTCGAAAATGCCGAATTCGCGGCAATTGTCGTCCAGCGTCGTGACCTGAATGCGGGAAATCGGGTCGCGGATGCCTTCCAGGCCTTGCTGGCGCTCTTCGCGGGTCGTGGGGATATTGTGGTCGGGCGTCGCGAAGTTGGCCTCTGCGCGCCACGGACGGCGCCCGGCCAGACGCAGACCTTCGAAGGCCTGCGGCGAAGTCACTTCGTGAATCAGCTGGCGATCGATATAGATGAGTGCCGTCCCGTCATCGCGCTGCTTCACGAGATGAGAGTCCCAGAGTTTGTCGTACAAGGTTTTACCAGTCATGAGAATTTACCGTCTTGGCCATCACTGTGAGATGTGGAAAAACTATACCCGTCGATCTTCAATAACCGAAATGAAACTATTTTATTATTTGGATTCCCTTCAGGAATTCTATTGGCCGGCGCCGATCACCGGCGTGACGGAGACCACCCCGGCATTCTGCGCGCGATGACGCAGCAGATGATCCATGAGCACGATGGCCATCATGGCCTCAGCAATCGGGGTGGCACGAATGCCCACGCAAGGATCATGGCGGCCGGTGGTGATGACCTCGACGGGGTTGCCGTGAATGTCCATGGACCGCCCGGGCAGGCGAATGCTGGACGTGGGCTTGAGGGCGATGCTGGCCAGGATGTCCTGACCGGAGGAAATGCCGCCCAGGATGCCCCCGGCATTGTTCGAGAAGAAGCCCTCGCGGCGCATCTCGTCGCGGTGCTCGGTGCCCTTCTGGGTCACGCACTCGAAGCCGGCCCCGATCTCCACCCCTTTCACGGCGTTGATGCTCATCAACGCATGGGCAAGGTCCGCATCGAGGCGGTCGAACACCGGCTCGCCCAGGCCCACGGGCACCCCGCTGGCCACCACATTGATGCGGGCACCGATGGAGTTGCCCTCTTTGTTCAGAGCCGCCATGTAGGCTTCCATTTCCGGCACACGTGCCGCATCCGGGCAGAAGAACGGGTTGCGGTCGACCTCATCCCAGTCGAAATTCTCGATCTTGATGGGGCCGAGCTGGCTCATGTAGCCCCGGATCTGCACCCCGCAGTGTTCCAGCAGATATTTCCGGGCAATGGCTCCAGCGGCCACCCGCATGGCAGTCTCGCGGGCGGAGGAGCGGCCACCCCCGCGGTAGTCGCGGATGCCGTATTTCTGCTGATAGGTGTAATCGGCATGAGCGGGCCGGAACTGCTCGGCGATCCGGCCATAGTCCTTGGAGCGCTGATCAGTGTTCTCGATGAGCAAGCCGATGGGCGTGCCAGTGGTACGGCCCTCGAAGACCCCGGAAAGGATGCGCACTTCGTCGGCTTCCTGACGCTGGGTGGTGAAACGCGAGGTGCCGGGCTTGCGCCGGTCGAGATCCCGTTGCAGGTCCTCCACGCTCAGTGCCATGCCAGGCGGACAGCCGTCCACGATGCAGCCAAGCGCGGGGCCGTGGCTCTCACCGAAGGTGGTGACCGTGAAGAGCTTGCCGATCGAGTTTCCAGACATGCGTCACCTGCGGTGAAGAGGTTGAGTGCCGCGCCCGCCTCGGGCGCCCAGAAAGGCCGCGAATTGTACACCATCATCCTCGGTGTTACGAAACATCCCAGACTCATGCTCAGACAAAGTGCTGTGCAACGTCCCGCAGCTGCTCGCGCGTCAGCAGAAGCACCCCGTCACCGCCATGGGCAAATTCGAGCCACAGCAGCGGGACCCCGGGAAGTCGGGCACTCAAGGCCTCGCGTGAATAGCCGACTTCCATGATCAGCACGCCCTCGGGCGCAAGCAGTTCGGCCGCCTCGCGCAGGATGCGCAGCGGAATCGCCAGCCCGTCATCCTCCGAGAGCAGACCCAGTGCCGGCTCGTGGCGGTACTCCGGTGGCAGCTCGTCCACTTCCTGCTGGGAGACATAGGGAGGATTGCTGAGAATCAGGTCGTAGGGCCCCTGCAGCGCGGCAAACAGATCCGACTCCACGACACGGACACGCGACTCGAGACCATGACGCTGGACATTGGCGCGCGCCACCTCGAGGGCCTGGGGCGAAATATCAGCCAGATCCACGCGGCTGTCCTCGAATGTCAGCGCCGTCGCGATGCCGATGCAGCCACTGCCTGTGCACAGATCCAGAATGTGCTCGGGCGTGCGAGGCAGGAGCGTCGCGAATTCCTGCTGGATCAACTCGGCGATCGGGGAGCGTGGAATCAGCACCTGCTCATTCACCGTGAAGGGCAGTCCCGCAAACCAGGCTTCCCCCACCAGGTAGGCCACAGGCAGCCGCTCCTCCAGACGCCGCAAGGCGAGCGCTTCGACTTTCTGCTGCTCCTGCGGCGTGATCGCGCGACTCATGATCTGCTCGTCGGCGGCGAAGGGAATCTGCAGCGCACAGAACACCAGATAGACGGCTTCGTCCCAGGCATTGTCGGTGCCATGTCCATAGAACAAGTCGGCCTCGTCGAAGCGCGTGGCGAGCGTATCGAGCAGCTCGCCCAGGCTGAGCATATGCGTTGCAGTCAAGATCATCGTCCTCAAGGGGGTGGCCAGAAATCACTTTACCGGGCCGTGGGGTGTATCGTACGGTAGGCGCCTCTGCCACAGACAGGACACCAGCAAGCGAACATGAGTGACTCAATGGAACGCGCCTATCGCGACATCATCACGGCCATCGGCGAGGACCTCGAACGTCCCGGACTGGCGGACACACCGCGCCGCGCCGCCAAGGCCATGGATTTCCTGATGCGGGGCTATCGTCAGGACATCGACGAAGTGATCAACGATGCCCTGTTCCCTTCGGACTCCGACGAGATGGTCATCGTGAAGAACATCGAGCTGTATTCCATGTGCGAACACCACATGCTGCCTTTCATCGGCAAGTGCCATGTCGCCTACATACCGCGCGGCAAGGTGATCGGCCTGTCCAAGATCGCCCGCATCGTCGACATCTTCGCGCGTCGCCTGCAGATTCAGGAGAACCTGACCAAGGAAATCGCCGAAACCATCGTGTCCAAGACTGGCGCGACCGGCGCGGGTGTCATCATCGAGGCCCAGCACATGTGCATGATGATGCGTGGCGTGGAAAAGCAGAATTCCATCATGACCACGTCGTGCATGCTGGGCGCGTTCCGCAACAGTCAGAGCACGCGCAACGAGTTCCTGTCCCTCATCAGCAAGTAAGTCTATTCGCTGAGCACAATCTCGACGCGATCCGAGCAAGGCGCCTGGGCACAGGCCGGCGCCAGCGGACCCGCGCCCCTCGCCTGCAGCCGTGAGGCTTCGATGCCCGCCTGCTGCAGCGCCTCGACGACCGCCTGGGCGCGATGCTGCGTCCGCGTGATCAAGGCATCGACATCGCCACTTTCCCGCAGATGACCGACCACCAGCACGCGCAATTCGGGCGCGAGAGCCAGGGCACTGGCCACCAGTTCAAGCCCTTCGGATTCCAGCAGCGCATCGTCTTGCCCGAAACGGATTGCACGCACGATCACGCTGCCCTCCTGCTGCAGGCGTTCAAGCAGAGACTGCGGCGACTCGGGGCCGGGCTGCGTGTCGGCGAGCACGGGCTCAAGCACATCGAGATGGGCATAGACACTGCGATTGCCCCGCGTGATCACGTAGAGCACGAAGTAACGGTCGCTCTCGCCTGCCGCATTGCTGGAGCTGAGGGCGACATAGAACTGCTCCTGCTCCGGACCATAGAGAATGCGATTGCCGAGAACGTCATTCGCCCAGAAATTGCTGCTGCCGCAGGCGCGGCCCTGACAGCGGAACAATTCCTCTGTCTGGCCGGCAATGGCCCCCAGGTAGTGCGCGAAGACTTCGGCGCCGCTGAAACCCGAGGGAATCTGATAGGTGATGCGGGTCAGCTCGCCCTGCAGCCGCTCTTCGCGTCCGGCAGTCACGCGCCCATTCACCCGCTGCAAGCGGCCGAGCGCCAGACGGTAATTGGACGCCGGCTGAGCCTCGTACTGGACAAT
>CAYQBR010000120.1:0-4474 GCA_964415735.1 uncultured Klebsiella sp.
ATCAATCGTGTTACCTGATGTAACACTTCCCCACATTTTCGCGGTTGTCATGCCCGGGGAAAGGTGTTTGAATCCCTCCCCACGTCACCCGGCCACCCTCCTCGGAGTCACTGTGTCCGGGGCGTGATCAACGAGCAGAATCTGTTTATGCGAGATCAGCTTCCCAACTGTCAGCACTGGCGCCTCGAGCGCGACAACGACGATATTCTCTGGCTGTTCCTGGACCGTCAGGGCGAGTCGGTGAATGCCTTGTCCTCCCAGGTGCTGCAGGAGCTGGACACCATCATCGGCAGTGCCGAGCGCAACCTGCCCAGGGGCCTGGCCATTCTCTCGGGCAAGACCACCGGTTTTGTGCTGGGCGCCGATATCCGCGAATTCGGCAATTTCACCGATGCTGCTGCCGTCACCACCTCCATTCGCACTGTGCATGCCCTCTTCTCCCGCCTCGAAGCCCTGCGCTGCCCCACCGTGGCCGCCTTCGAAGGCTACTGCCTGGGCGGCGGCCTGGAACTCGCTCTCGCCTGTCACTACCGTATCGCCCGTGACATTCCAGCCACTCGCATCGGCTTCCCGGAAGTGCAGCTGGGCATCTTCCCTGGCTTTGGAGGCTCGGCGCGCTCGATCAGCCTGATCGGCGGCATGAAGGCGATGGAACTGATGCTCACCGCCCGCCAGCTCAATGCCAGGCAGGCTCGCGCTGTGGGACTGGTGGATGAAGTCATCGGCCGGCATGAAGAGCTCTACTGGGCGGCACGCCGCGCCATCCTGAGCAAGCGTCGCAGTCGCGGCCCGGGTCTGCTGGCCCGCCTCAGCAATCTCACCCCGGCCCGGCGCCTGCTGGCGCAGCAGATGCGCAAGCAGACCGCCGCGCGAGCACGGGCCGAACACTACCCCGCGCCGTATCGCCTGATTGACACCTTCGAGCGCTGCGGCGGCGACCGTATCGCCATGATGACCGCCGAGGCCGAGGCAGTCGGACAATTGATGGTGACCCCTCAGGCTGCCGGCCTGCGCCGCGTCTTCGGCCTGATGGATCGACTCAAGCGCGAAGGCCGGCAGAGCGACTTCCGTGCGCGGCGTGTACATGTGGTCGGTGCAGGCGTCATGGGCGGCGACATTGCGGCCTGGTGTGTGCTGCAGGGACTCGAAGTCACGCTGCAGGACCGTGAGATGAAATACATCGAGCCCGCCCTGAAGCGTGCGGAAACCCTGTTCCGCAAGAAGCGCCTCGAGCCGGCGGCAGTCAAGTCCGCACTGGCACGCCTGCAGCCGGATGTCGAAGGCAGCGGGGTGAGCAAGGCGGACGTCGTGATCGAAGTGATCGTCGAGCGTCTCGATGCCAAGCAGGCCCTGCTTGCCGAACTCGAACCCCGCCTGCGTCCCGATGCCATTCTTGCCACCAACACCTCCTCGATTCCCCTCGAAGCCATTGCCTCCGCCCTGCAGGACCCTTCCCGCCTGATCGGACTGCACTTTTTCAATCCCGTGGCCAAGATGCCGCTGGTGGAGGTGGTGAGGGGCGAACGCAGCAACGAGGATGCCCTGCGCCGAGGGGCAGCCTTCTGCGGCCAGATCAATCGCTACCCGTTGCCGGTCAAGAGCAGCCCGGGCTTTCTGGTCAACCGCATTCTGGCCCCTTACATGCTTGAGGCCATGGTCATGCACGCCGAGGGCATTGCGCTGGAAGCGATCGACGCCGCCGCCGAGGACTTCGGCATGCCCATGGGTCCGGTGGAACTGGCGGACACAGTGGGACTGGACGTCTGCCTCATGGTGACCGGCACTCTGCAGAATGGCGCCGATGCCCGCGTGGCGAAGGCCACTGACGCCCTGCGTGAGCTGGTCACGGCGGGCCATCTCGGTCGCAAGTCCGGCAGAGGCTTCTATACATGGACAAAGGAAAAGCCTGCCAAGCTGCGTGAGAAAGCGGTCGGCCATGACCTCGCCGCCCTCGGCGAGCGACTGATTCGGGTGTATACCGCGGAATGCGAAGCCGCCCTGCGCGACGGCATCGTTGCCGACGCCGACCTGCTGGATGCGGGCATGATCTTCGGTACCGGTTTCGCGCCCTTCCGCGGCGGTCCCTTGCATTACCTGAAAAACACCGTGTCCACAGCACAGACGGGAGCGGCCTGACATGAACACCCTGCGCCGCGTCGCCATCATCGGGGGAACTCGAATCCCGTTCTGTCGCTCGAACACGGCCTACGCCGACCTGAGCAATCTGGACATGCTCGCCGACACACTGCAGGCGCTGGTGAAACAGTTCAACCTGGCGGGTCGCAAGGTCGATGACGTGATCGCCGGCGCCGTCACCACGCATTCACGGGACTGGAATCTGGCACGTGAAGCGGTGTTGAGTTCTGGATTGTCGCCGCGCACGCCCGGCACCACGCTGCAGATGGCCTGCGGCACGTCGCTGCACGCCGCCATGCTGCTCGGCGCTCGCATTGCCAGCGGGCAGATCGACTGCGCGATTGCTGCCGGCACGGACACCACCAGCGATGTGCCCCTCGTGTTCCAGCACCGTTTCGCCCGTCGCCTCGTCGCCCTGAGTCAGGCCCGCGACCTGAAGTCGCGCCTGCGCGCCTTCAAGGGCTTCCGTCTGAGCGAACTGGCGCCGCAGGCACCCGGCAACGCCGAGCCGCGCACGCGACTGTCCATGGGAGAACATTGCGAGTTGATGGCCCGCGAGTGGGGCATCAGCCGCGAGGAGCAGGACCAGCTGGCACTCGAAAGCCATCTCAAGGCCGCCGCGGCATGGACTGACGGCTTCTTCGACGCGCTGGTGACGCCCTATCACGGCGTGGCACGCGACAACAATCTGCGCGCCGACAGCACGCTGGAAAAGCTGGCAAGCCTGAAGCCGGCGTTCGACCGCAGCGGCAGCGGCACGCTGACCGCCGGCAACAGCACACCACTGACGGATGGCGCAGCCGCCGTGTTCCTGGCCAGCGAGGACTACGCCCGCAAGCACGATCTTCCCGTGCAGGCCTGGCTGCTGCACTCACGCACATCAGCCGTGGATTACGTCAACGGGGAAGGCTTGCTGATGGCGCCCACCATTGCCGTGAGCGAGCTGCTGCACAGCACCGGTCTTGCGTTGCAGGACTTTGATTACTATGAGATTCACGAAGCCTTCGCCGCGCAGGTGCTGTGTACCCTCAAGGCGTGGGAAAGCGAGGAGTACTGCAGAGGCGTGCTGGGGCGCGACGCCGCGCTGGGTCGCATTGATCGCAGCAGACTCAATGTCAAAGGCAGTTCGCTGGCCGCTGGGCATCCCTTCGCTGCCACGGGTGCGCGTGTGATCGCCACGCTCAGCAAACTTCTGGACGCCGACCCGAGTGCGCGCGGATTGATCTCGGTGTGTACCGCCGGAGGCATGGGAGCGGCAGCCATCCTGGCCGGCAGGCAATGTGAGATTAGTTGACATAGATCAGGGAAAGCGCGTTTAGCGAAGGCACGCGCTTTGAATTGACAGTGCGGCTATTGCTAAATTCATCGGCATTTCGCCGGTGCAAACGCGGCAGATTTGCAGGACAGCAGGAACGCCCATTCGCCCGCAGAGGCGAAGGTGCAGCAGTATTCAGAGCGACAGGGAATGTCGATCTGACTTGAAGGCAGGCAGGCGCTGGCATCACGGAGTGGGTGCGGGTGCAGGCCGGCAGATCAGGCCTTGTCGGGAACTTCTGCGGGGGCAGAACGACGGGCCGGAGCAGTAAATTGTTTGACCTTGCGGGAAGGCTGAAGTCCTGATTCAATTGGGCGCCTGAATTTCAGCCTTAAAAAATAATGTCACTGGTAATGGGAGTAATTTCAATGAAGAAGAACCTTAGGACTGTATTCGGTCTCGTGGTGGGGGCCATCCTCGTCGCAGCCAGTATCGTGCCTGTCCACGCGCAGCAATTGCCGACGATTTCGCGTCCTCTGGGACTGCGTGCGCCGGTCGGCCTTCCGGTCATCCCGATCTTCGAAGGCGCCTACGAAAACGAAGACGGCTCCGTCACCTACTCTTTCGGCTACCTGAACCGCAACACCGGTGAAGCAGTCGAGATTCCGCTGGGTCCGAACAACCGCATCGAACCTGCTGAGTTCAGCGGCATGCAGCCCTCTCGTTTTGAAACCAGTCGTAATACCGGTGCCTTCACCGTGACAGTGCCTGCGTCCATGCGTGATGGCGAAGTCTGGTGGTACATCAAGACCGGTCAGCACGAAGAGCTGAAAGTGCCCGGTCGTCGTGGCCGTCTCGGTTACACCCTGGACAAGAAGCCGCGTCCTGCCGGCTCTGTCGCTCCGCTGGTGGCCTTCTCCGCTGATGGCCCGAAAGGTCAGGACCCCATGGGCCTGGTCGCCGACGAAACACTGACTGTCAAGGCCGGCTCACCGGTAACCCTGACAGTGCACGTGGAAGATCCGTCAGTACGTGACATGACCGACCCGCGCAACGTCAAGGGCATCCCGGTCCGCGTGTCCT
>CAYQBR010000121.1:0-4424 GCA_964415735.1 uncultured Klebsiella sp.
CGCCAGCCCCAGGGGGCGTAAGGCTCGCGGTAGAGGGCGAAGCGGTTGCGCGTGGAGTAGTAACTGCGCAGCGGGCTGTGCTGCACCATCAGGCCGGCGCGCACCAGCGGTTCGTCACTCGCCTCGCCGATGCGGTGAAACAGCGTGGCGTTGTCGGTGCCCACCACCGCATAGCCTCGTGCGCGGGCGCGGAAGCACCATTCCAGGTCCACGTTGTCGATGAAATAGGCGTCGCGCATCGGCCCGATGGGCTTGAGCGCCTCCAGCGGAATGAGGCAGCCGGAGGAGATGAGGAATTCGGCCTGGAACAGCCGATTGCTGCCCGGCAACGGCCGGTCGGTGCGCCCGATCAGGCGTGTGAACAGCTTGAAGGGCATACCGGCACCGGAGCCCGGATGGGTGATGCGTGGCCCGACCGCCGCCACCGGCAGCGGACTGAGCCGGCTGGCCTCGACATAGGACGCGTAGAGATTGGCGAAGAAGGACACGGGCACCTGGCTGTCCTGATCGAACAGCACCACGAAGCCGTAGCCGCGCTTGCCCGCCTCCTCCAGTCCCAGGTTCAAGGCACTGGCCAGGCCGATGTTGTGCTCCAGCACGCGCACGCCCAGGCAGCGCGGCGTGGCTTCGGCCAGCGCGCGGAAGTTGTCGATGTTGGCCGAGGCATTGTCGATGAGCAGGAATTCGCACTGGGTGCCGATCTGCTGCAGCAGTGAGGTGAGCACGGCCGTGTCAGGGTTGTAGCTGACGATGATGGCGCAGATGCTGAGCTTGTTGCCGTGCCTGGGCATGGTCGGTTCACCACAGAGATTGACGTGGCCTGCCGGGGCAGACGACGGTTGGACCGGTCAGGGGGCCAGGGCGGCGTTGCCGGACTCGGGAATATCGGTGCTCACCTCGGGCCGCTCGGGGTAACGCAGCTTGAGTGTCAGGTAAT
Organism: uncultured Klebsiella sp.; assembly: GCA_964415735.1. GTDB lineage: Bacteria > Pseudomonadota > Gammaproteobacteria > Pseudomonadales > Pseudohongiellaceae > UBA5078. Next base: position 938 of record CAYQBR010000121.1, read on the forward strand.
ACAGGATCGAGCCGATGCCCAGCGCCAGGCCCGTGACCACGCCGGCATCGACGATGCCGCGCCAGGGCTGGGGCAGCATGCGCACGATCAGCACGAAGCAGACGATCATGCTGGTCAGTCCGAACGAGAGCAGCTGGCGACGACGGGTGGCGTGGATGTAGCCCATGCAGAACACCGGCGCCAGCAGGACATGCAGCGGGCGCGGGTGGTCGCGCAGATAACCGGCCCGGGCCACCACGCGCGGCGCAAAGCCCAGGTGAAAGCCCTTGTAGCCTTCGGCCCAGCTCATGTAGATCACGCTGAAGGCCAGCGCCGCGAGGTGCAGGGGCTGCAATTCCAGCGCAACCAGCTCCAGCGCCATGGGCGACAAGCGCACCACGGCAAAGGTGAGAAGCAGGAGAATGCCTCCAATCCCCCAGGCGAACCCCAGACTTTTCACTGCATTGCTACCCCGGCATTTTCAAGTGGCCGGCATTATACCGGCATCGCGTGATGTTCCCCAAGCCCAGAGTTTTCGGGCATTTCCAGCCAGTGACAGCAGCCCTGACCGGGTGTGGCCACGACCCGCACGCGCCCCTGCAGGGCTGCCATGGCGGCCTGCACGGCGGCAAGCCCGAGGCCGTGGCCGGCGTCGAGCGTGGCGGTCGCCGCGCCGTGGCCCAGCGTCAGGCCGCAGCCGTCATCTTCCACCCCCACCTGCAGCAGGCCTGACGCCGCGGTGACGAGCACCCGCACGCGACCGCATTCGTGCTTGCCGCAGGCCCGCCGCCGAGCCGGCGACTCGATGCCATGGACGACGGCATTGCGCAGCAGATGCTCCAGCGATGGCACCAGACGCTCCAGCACCGAGCGGGGTACGCGCCGCCCGGCCGCACGGATTTCCAGTCGCACCACCTTGCCCTGCCGGTGCGCGGTGTCGTCCAGCACCCGGCGCAAGCGGGGCGCCAGGCGGGCGGGATGCACCCAGGCAGCGGCGTGCAGGTCTTCGTCCAGCTGGCGCGACTGCGCGAGCTGCTCCTGCAGCAATTCCTGCAACAGCTGGCGCTGGGCAGGCGTGGCACTGAGGGCGAGCCCGGGCAACAACTCAGTCAGGCTCTGCAGGCCCTCGTGCAGGCGGCGGGCGAGCCAGCCGAGGGGGGAGCTGCCCGACGGAGCGAGCACAGCGTTGGGAGGATAGGCGGTGGTCGTGGATCCGTTCGCCGGCAAGCCGGCTCCTACAGCAGAGGTGTCGGCCCAGCCTTGGCCTGCCAGTGCCGCCACCTCCGCCTGCAGGCGTGCAAGCAGCGGTCCGATGGCGGCCGGCTCACGGACGCCGGGTGCCGACGTGCCCGCTCCCGCCTGCAGCAGCGCCCGTTCGCTGCGATGACACAACTCGGCCAGCACGTCGCAGCGATACAGCGCCGCATTGCCCTTCAGAGTGTGCAGGGCATGCAGACGCTGCGGCTCCGTGGCCGGGTCGAGGATCTGCTGCAACAGCGCGCGGGCTTCCTGCACAAAGCCAGGCCGCCCGGCCGCCTGCTCACCATGGCAGGCCAGCCAGTCGTACAAGGCCCCCAGCAAGGCCCGGCAGGGCGAAGTCTCCTGGCGCGCAGCGGCCTGATTCAAGCCGCGTCGCAGCGCGGCATGCGCGTCTTCCAGCAAGGCGCGACCGGCGGTGGCCTGCAGGAACTCGGCTGGCGCCAGGCCGGACTGCGCCAGTGCCTCGTGCATCCGCGCCAGCGCCTCGCTCAGCGCCGCGATGCGCTGCACCTGCAGATTGCGCGCCCCACTGGCCAGCAGCCGCAGCTCCATCAGCAACTGGCGGTTGGCCGGGGCGAAGGCTGCCACCGTGGGCAGGGCCAGCAGCTGACTCAGCTGCAGCGCCGGCAAGGCCTCCAGCCCCCGCGCCAGGCTCAGCGCCAGTTGCGCGGATCCGGTGCCGGCCTGCAGACGCAGACCGGCCTCCCAGCGCAGCAGCGCGTGCAGCACCCGCTCCCGCTGCCAGCGCCGCGCCGGGTTCTGCACATAGGGCAGCACCCGCCTCAGGGCGGGCAGGCAATCCCGGGCATCGTGCTGCAGTTCGCGGCTCAAGGTGAGGCAGTGCCCGAGCACGTCCAGCAGTTCATGCAGCGCGTAGCCCCCCGCCAGCAGGCAGTGCTGGGCCAGGCGCTGCACGGCCAGCGTCACGCCATCGTCGAGCAGGGGCGCAAGGTGCTGACCGGCAGCGGCGGCCTGCCAGGCTTCCAGCACGCGCAGGGACTCCCGGTGCTCACGCAGCAGCAGCCGCCGCCAGCGTTCCCCGAGGGCAGGGCGCGCCAGAGCGGGCTCGCCAAGCGCCTGCTCCAGCACCTGCCTGGCCGCCAGCGGACGCTGCTGCCGCAGACAGCCCTGCACAGCCAGCGCCAGCGCGGCGGGTGGCAGCCCGGCACAGGCCAGCGCACTGCCGCCGGCCAGTCGCGCGAGGTCATCCTGCAGGCGCAACAAGAGCCGCAGCTGCAGGGGGGCCAGCGCTCCTGGCAGGGCAGTGGCCGCCAGGGCGGGAACGCTCTGCCACGCGTGCAGCAGACGGCTCACCCGCAGCGCCTGCTGCAGACAGTGCCGCAGCGGCGAAGGCGCGCCCACGAAGGCGTGCAGCAGCACACGGGCCTGTTGCAGGCACAGGAGCAGGCGCTCACTCCAGGGGCCGTCGCGCGCCTCCAGACTCTGGCGCAGCGCCGGCGTGGCGGCAGATTCCTCGCACAGCACCAGCACCTGGGAGGCGAGTGCCCGCAGCAGACGCGCGCGGGGCTGCTGTTCGGCCCCCAGCAGATGGGCTTCCCAGTGCAGCAGGGCCTGCAGCGGATCCCGCGTCAGCACCACGCGCTCCGGCAGCACGCCGGCCAGCCGCGCGGCCGCCTGCAGAGCGTGCAGGTCGAGCCCCGAGACATGCCCATGCTCCGGCGCGGCCTGCCAGGCCCCGTTCCCGTTCGCCGCCCCGAGCCGCATGCCCGCCTGCTCTCGCAGCAGACGCTGCACCTGCTGCTGCAGAAGCCCGCGCAACGGCGGCGCCAGTCGTGCCGCCCGCCACGCCAGCGCGTCGCCGGGCTGCGCAGGCTGTGTCAGCGCCAGGGCCTGCCAGCGCAGCTGCAAGGCCTGCAGCAACAGCGGCCGGGATTGCGCCTCCGGCACCCCCGCGCTCAGCCGCGGCCCCAGCGCCAGCAAGGCGCGCTGCAGCCCCACACACTGCTGCTGCAAGGCGGTGTTGCCGCAGAAGCGGGCGATAGCGCGCAGCTCGGCCAGTTGCCGGCGCGCCTGCAGGGCGGCGTGCAGGGAACGCTCCTCGAACACGTTCTGCAGGCTGCGCAGCAAGGCCTCGCTGCGGGCCTGCAGGGCCAGACTCAGGGCGGCAATCGCCTGTTCATGCAGACTGCGCATCGTCCACCTCCGCGGCATCCGCCAGCGCACTGCGCAGCGCGCGTTGCAGCGTCACGAGCGGCAGCGGCCGCAGCAGCACCGTGGCATCGCCGTC
>CAYQBR010000122.1:0-4385 GCA_964415735.1 uncultured Klebsiella sp.
GCTGCGCGCCATCGCCAATATCCTGCCCAATGACGCCAGCAACCCTTTCCAGATCATCACCGGCGCCTCGGCAGGCGCGCTCAATGCGGCGTCGATCGCCATCCATGCGCCGCGCCTGCGCACCGGCGTACGCACGCTGGAATACGTGTGGAGCAACATCAGCAGCGCCCAGGTCTACAAACTCGATTCCGGCGGCCTGATCAGCAGCGCCTCGCAGTGGGTGTTCTCGTTCCTGGCCAGCCGCCGCCGCGACACTCCTGCCTCGCTGCTGGACAACTCGCCCCTGGAGGAGCTGCTGGAGCGCACCATCAAGTTCGACAGGCTGCAGCGCAACATCGACGCCGGCTATCTGGAAGCCCTGGCGATCACGGCCTCGGGCTATTCCAGCGGCGAGTCGGTGTCCTTCTTCCAGGGCGTGGAAGGTCTGCGCAACTGGCACAAGGCGCACCGGGTCGGCGTGCGCAGCGAACTGGGCGTCAAGCATCTGCTGGCCTCTTCCGCCATTCCGACGCTGTTCCCTGCCGTGCACATCCACCGGGAGTTCTTCGGCGACGGCGCCATCCGCCAGCTCTCCCCCTTGAGCCCGGCCATCAAGCTTGGCGCTGATCGCATCCTGGCCGTGGGCGTCAGCGGCAACAAGGCCGCCAGCCCGCCGCGCGATGCCACGCCGGCCCAGCCCTCGCTCACCCAGATCCTGGCGCACATCCTCAACAGCGCCTTCGTGGACACGCTGACCAATGACATGGAAGCCCTGCGGCGCGTCAACAAGCTGCTGCCCCTGGTCCCCCCAGAGAAACTGCAGGAATCCACGGAGCTGGGTCTCAAGCCCATCTGCCTGCTGGACATCTCGCCGAGTCAGAACCTCAACAGCATCGCCGCCGAGTATTTCGACGACCTCCCTCGCGCCCTGCGGCTGTTCGTGAAGGACTCAGGCTCCAGCAGCGTGCTGAGCCTGCTGATGTTCGAGAAGCGCTACTGCCAGCGCCTCATCGCCCTGGGGCTGGAAGATGCCATGTCCAAGGAAGCGCAGATCCGCGACTTCTTCATGCCAGCGGACACGTGATGCCCAGACCCTTGATGCCGCAGTAGCCATTGGGATTGCGCGCCAGGTATTGCTGGTGGTAATCCTCTGCATAATAAAAGGCGTCCAACACCTTGATTTCAGTGGTTATCACACCAAACCCAGCGGCGTCCAACACGGCCTGAACGCGCTCGGCTCCCGCCTGCGCTTCTGCGAGCTCCTGAGCGCTGCCGACGTAGATCGCGGAGCGGTACTGCGTGCCCCGGTCATTGCCCTGGCGCATGCCCTGGGTCGGGTCATGGGATTCCCAGAACACTTCCTGCAGGCGCTGGCGACTGATCTGCTGCGGATCGAAGAAGACGATCACCACTTCCGTGTGCCCGGTGCGGCCACTGCACACTTCCTCATAGGTCGGGTTGGGCGTGATGCCGCCGGCATAGCCCACGGCGGTGCTGTACACCCCCTGCAGACGCCAAAACACGCGCTCGGCGCCCCAGAAGCAGCCCATGCCGAAGACCATCTGCGCCAGGCCCTTCGGCAGTGGCGGCTGATAGGGCCTGCCATGCACGACATGGCAATTGCTGACCGGCATCGGCGTGCTGCGACCCGGCAGGGCCGAAGCGGCATCGGGCAGCACCAATGGTTTGGAAAACAACATGGCAAACCTCCTTCTCGAGCTAACGGAACACCACTTCTCGCAGGGCCTGCAGGCCACGCTGGCTGCGGCCTGCGGCTTGAATGCGCCAGGCACTTGGGGCATGATCGCGCCTTGCTGAAAACCAGGCCAGACGCCTGTCTTGCCACCCCCACGACCCGCGCAATATACCTTACGCCACTCGCCCCACACTGGACTTGAAAAGGACCGACGCATGATCTCTGCACTGATGAGCAACTACGGCAATCCCGATCTGGAATTCGAGCGTGGCGAAGGCACCTGGCTGTACACCCCGGGCGGCGAGCGCTACCTGGACTTCACCACGGGCATCGCCGTGAACTGCCTCGGCCACTGCCATCCCGCGCTGGTGCAGGCACTGCAGGAGCAGTCCACGCGCATCTGGCACAGCTCCAACCTTTTCCGCATTCCCCAGACAGAGAAACTGGCGCGACGCCTGGTCGATCACACCTTCGCCGACCGCGTGTTCTTCAGCAACTCCGGCACCGAAGCGGTGGAAGCCGGCTTCAAGATGATGCGTCGCTATCACTACAGCCGTGGCGACGCTCAGCGTGTGCGCATCATCTCGCTGACCAGCTCCTTTCACGGCCGCACCCTGGCGCCCATCGCCGCCTGCCGCAACCCGGTGCACATCGAGGGTTTCCTGACGGGCGACCCGGGCTTCGACCAGGTGCCCTTCGGCGACATCGAGGCTCTGCGCACGGCCATCACCCCGGCCACGGCCGGCGTGATCCTGGAACCCATCCAGGGGGAAGGCGGCATCCGCCTGACGCCCTTTGACTACCTGCGCCAGGTGCGCGAGCTGTGCGACGAGCAAGGCATCCTGCTGATGTACGACGAAGTGCAGTCGGGCATGGGCCGCTCCGGTTATCTGTATGCCTACATGGCGTCGGGCATTGCGCCGGACCTGCTGGCCTCGGCCAAGGGCCTTGGCGGGGGATTCCCGATTGGCGCCTGTCTGTCCACCGAGCGCGTCGCCGCGCCGATGGTGGCAGGCTCGCACGGCAGCACCTTCGGCGGCAATCCGCTGGCCACTGCCGTGGGCAATGCCGTGCTGGACGTGCTGCTGGCACCGGGCTTCCTGGACGAGGCCATGCGCGGCGCCGCCCGCCTGCGTGCAGGACTGGCCGGGCTGATCACCCGATTCCCGGGCGTGATTTCCGAGCAGACAGGGCTCGGCTACATGATTGGCCTGAAGTGTGTCGTCAACAACGGGGATTTCATTCACGCCCTGATGGACGAGCGCATGCTGGTGGTGAAGGCCGGCGGCAATTCCGTGCGGCTGCTGCCGCCCCTGAACGTCAGCGACGCTGAGATCGACATCGCGCTGGACACGCTGCTGCGAGTCTGCGAACACCTGGCCAGCGCGGGCTGAGCGCCTGCGCCGCGCGGCGCCTGGCTACCAGCCGCCGCTCTGGAAGTCCTTCCAGGCCTCGTAGCCGCCATCCAGGCTGCAGGCCTGCTCGAAGCCCTGTTCGGAGAAATAGGCGGCCGCACCCTGACTGGCATTGCCGTGATAGCAGCAGACGATCAGCGGCTTGCTGCGATCACTGGCCGCGATGAACTCGTCGACGTTGTCAGCGGTGATGTGAACGGCGCCGTCGATGCTTCCCGCGGCAAAGGAGTGGGCGTCGCGAATGTCCACCACTCGGGCGCCCTCCGCCAGCATGCTGGCGGCCTGTTCTGCACTGATCCTGATCACGCTCATGCGTACCTCCTGTGTCTGTTGCGTGCCTTGGCGGCACCTGGCAAAAGTCTTACCATGCCGGCTCGCCGTCCCGGCTTCACATTTCCACGGGCTTCGCCATGTCTGTCAACAACCCTTCCTTCCTGATCTGGAACCAGGTCCTCTTCGCCGCCGAGGCCATCGACGAGGCGCCCCAGGCCCACGTGCGCCGAGTTGCGCAGGAGAAACTGGCGACGCTGGCAGAAGCCTTCGGGGAAGAGGCCGATCCGGTGGAGAACTTCGAAGCCTTCGTGATGCTGCGCCTGTGCGATGCCCTGCAGCGCTGCGTGCAGCCGGACGCCGAAACCCCCGCCGCCGGCTGAGTCCGCCGCCCTACTCCAGCACGATCTCCCCGAACTGCGTCACCACCGGATGAGGCGACTTCAAGCGGACCCGTTCCGGGTCGAGCGACGTGTCCTGCGGGCGGATCACCCAGGTGGTCTTCAGACCGGCCTGCGCCGCCGCATCCAGTTCCGCACGATCATCGGAGATGTACAGCACGCGCTGGGGCGGCAGGGCGATCGCCTCGGCGATGCGCGCATAGGACTGCGGGTCATCCTTTGGCCCGAGCGTGGAGTCGTAGTGGCCGGAGAACAGCAGACGCATGTCGCCCTCCGTGGAATAGCGGTAGAACAGCTGCTGCGCCTTCACCGACTCGCGGGAATACACGTACAGATTGCGCTCCTCCTGCTGCCAGCGCTGCAGCACTTCGGGCACGTCCGGGTAAACATGGGCCTGGAACATGCCCTGCTTGTAGGCTTTCTCCCAGACCATGCCCTGCAGGGTCTTCAGTTCGGGGACGGGTTCTTCGTCCCGGATCCACTGCTGCAGCACGCGGATGATGCCCTCGAGGTTGTGCAGCGGGAGGTGCGTCCTGTCGCTGAGCTTGACCAGTGCGCGCATCACGTCGCGCTCTTCCTGGTGCTCGCGGACAAAGGCGGCGATGTGTTTCAGGGAATATGGCA
>CAYQBR010000123.1:0-2307 GCA_964415735.1 uncultured Klebsiella sp.
GGCTGCCATCCCCCATCACGAAACTCGCCGGCGGCTTGTCGAAATTGCTGTCGATCGGCGTGCCATCGGCCAGCGTCAGCGCGAAATGCAGGGTGACCCGGGCGCCAGGCACGATGCCTGGAGCCATTGGCAGAGACTCAGGCATGGTGACGGACTTCCCCGTTGCCGACGATGTTCTCGACGCAGCGACCACACAGCTCCGGGTGCTCTGCGTGCACGCCGATATCGGCGCGGTGGTGCCAGCAGCGCACGCACTTGGCATGCGGCGACGGCGTAACCAGCAGGCGCAGCCCGGGCAGCTCGGTCTCGGCGGCGTCCTGCGCCTCGGCCAGAGGACGCAGACGGGTCTGCGACACGATCAGCACGAAACGCAGTTCGTCCTCGAGTCTTGCCAGCAGGTCCTGCAGCGCTGCGTCGCAATACAGCGTGACTTCGGCACCCAGACCGGCGCCGATGCGTTTCTCGTTGCGCTGCCGTTCGAGCTCCTTGTTGACGGCTGTCTTCACCTGCATCACCTGCTCCCAGAAGGCATCGCTCATGGAGGCATGCTCTGGCAGCAGGGCCAGGGTGTCACTGAACTGACTCAGGAACACCGATTCCTCGCGCTGCCCCGGGATGTCCTCCCAGATCTCGTCGGCCGTGAAGCTGGTGATGGGCGCGATCAGGCGCGCCAGGATCTGCACGATGTGATACATGGCACTTTGCGTGGAGCGTCGCGCCAGACAGTCTGCCCGCGTGGTGTACTGGCGGTCCTTGATCACGTCCAGATAGAAGCTGCCCAGTTCGATCACACAGAAGTTGTGCACCTTCTGGTAGACGTTCAGGAAATGGTAGTCGGTGTAGTCCTGCAGCACCTGCTGCTGCAGCAACTGCGCCTGCCGCACGATCCAGTGGTCCAGGGCCATCATGTCGGCCGGAGCCACCAGATTGGCCGCCGGGTCGAAGCCGGTGAGATTGGCCAGCAGGAAGCGCGCGGTGTTGCGGATGCGCCGATAGCTGTCGGCCACGCGCTGCAGCACTTCCTTGGAGGCCGTCATCTCGCCGCGGAAATCGGTGGAGGCCACCCACAGACGCAGCACGTCGGCGCCATATTCCTGGAACACTTCCTTGGGCGAAATGGTGTTGCCAAGGGACTTGGACATCTTGTAGCCCTTGGCATCGACGGTGAAGCCGTGTGTCAGCACCTGCCGGTAAGGCGCGCAGCCATACATGGCGATGGACGTCTTCAGCGAGGACTGGAACCAGCCGCGATGCTGGTCCGAGCCTTCCAGATAGAGGTCGGCAGGGAAACCCAGCCCTTCGCGCTGCTGCAGGACGGCGTAGTGCGTGACGCCGGAGTCGAACCAGACATCCAGGGTGTCCGTCACCTTGCTGTACTGCGCCGCCTCTTCGCCCAGCAAGTCCTCGGCAGTCAGCTCGAACCAGGCGTCGATGCCTCCCTTCTCGATGCGCAGGGCCACTTCCTCCACCAGCTCGGCGGTGCGCGGGTGCAACGCCTGGGTTTGCTTGTGCACGAACAGCGTGATCGGCACGCCCCAGGTGCGCTGGCGCGAGACACACCAGTCCGGGCTGCCCTTGAGCATCAGTTCGATGCGAGCCTGACCCCAGTCGGGAATCCACTGCACCTTCGCCACGGCGTCCAGCGCAGCGGCCAGCAGGCCCTGCTCGTTCATGCTGATGAACCACTGCGGCGTGGCGCGGTAGATCAGCGGCGTCTTGGTGCGCCAGCAGTGGGCGTAGCTGTGCACGATCTTCTTCAGGGCCACCAGCGCGTGCTCGCGCTTGAGCACCTCGATGACGCGCTCGTCGGCCTTGTAGACATGCTCGCCCTCGAACTCGCCGGCGGCTGCGGTGAACACGCCCTCGTCGTCCACCAGGTTGAGCGTGCCGATGCCGTATTCGCGGCCGACATTGAAGTCATCCACGCCATGATCCGGCGCCGTGTGCACGGCGCCGGTGCCCGCGTCGGTGGTGACGTGCTCGCCCAGGATCACCGGCACCTGCCGACTCAGGAACGGGTGCTGCAGCAGTTGCCGCTCCAGCGCCTTGCCTTTCACGGTGGCCAGCACTTCATGGCTCTCGCAGCCATAGCGCTGCAGGATGTCCTCGACCATGGCGGCAGCCACGACGATGGATTCGCGGCCATTCTCCAGCTCGCAATCCACCAGCGCGTAGTCCAGCTCGGCATTCAGGCACACCGCCTGGTTGGAGGGCAGCGTCCAGGGGGTGGTGGTCCAGATGACGACGGACAGCGGCGCCTGCTGGGGAACGGATACCGCAGCCCCGAAGCGCGCCAGGAAGGCGGCC
>CAYQBR010000123.1:2317-4380 GCA_964415735.1 uncultured Klebsiella sp.
GGCACCTGCCGCGCCAGGAAGGGGTGCTGCAACAGTTGCTTTTCCAGTGCTTTGCCTTTCACCGTGGCCAGCACTTCGTAGTTCTCGCAGCCATAACGCTGCAGGATGTCCTCGACCATGGCGGCCGCCACGACGAGGGTCTCGCGGCCGTTCTCCAGCTCGCAGTCCACCAGCGCGTAATCCAGCTCGGCGTTCAGGCACACGGCCTGGTTGGAGGGCAGCGTCCAAGGGGTGGTGGTCCAGATGACGACGGACAGCGGTGCCCCCTCGGGGACAGAGACCGCAGCACCGAAACACGCCAAGAAGCCGGCTTTGTCTGCCACCGCAAACCGGACGTCGATGGCGAAGGAGGTCTTGTCCTGATACTCCACCTCGGCCTCGGCCAGGGCGGAGGCACCCACGACGCTCCAGTACACCGGCTTGTAGCCCTTCACCAGATGGCCGTTCTGCGCGATGCGCCCCAGCGCGCGCACAGTGTCGGCCTCGGTCTTGTAGTCCATGGTCAGGTAGGGATTGTCCCAGTCGCCCAGCACGCCCAGACGCACGAAGTCGGCTTTCTGGATCTCGACCTGCTTGGCAGCATACTCGCGGCAGGCCTTGCGGAATTCGGCGAAGGAGACCTTCTTGCCGGCCTTGCCCAGTTTCTTCTCGACATTGATCTCGATGGGCAGGCCGTGACAGTCCCAGCCAGGCACATAGGGAGCATCGAAACCGGCCAGGGTGCGCGCCTTGACGATGATGTCCTTGAGCGTCTTGTTGACCGAGTGGCCCAGATGCAGCTCACCGTTGGCGTAGGGCGGACCGTCATGCAGGATGAAACGGGGTCGGCCCGCACTCTTTGCCCGGATGCGGCCGTACAGATCCATGGCCTGCCAGCGGGCCAGCATCTGCGGTTCGCGCTGCGCCAGAGCGGCCTTCATGGGGAAGTCCGTCTGCGGCAGGTTCAGGGTGCTCTTGTAGTCAGTCATGTGTCAGTCTCGTCGTTGGTCTCGAATTCATGGGTCGATCACAGGGGCATGTCTTTGGCGAAGTAGTCACGCACGGTCTGCACGTCGATGGCGATGCGGGCCTGCAGATCCGCCAGCGAAGCGAACTTCTGCTCATCGCGAATCTTGTGGCGGAAGATCACGGTGATGTGCTCGCCGTAGAGGTCACTGTCGAAATCCAGCAGATGCACCTCCAGCACGGCCTTGCTGCTGTCCGTCACGGTCGGGCGATAGCCGATGTTGGCGGCCCCCTTGAGGAAACGCTCCGCCATGTCCGCGTTGTTCACCCGCACGTCGCAGGCGTAGACCCCGTGCAATGGCAATGACTTGCGGTTGAGCTTCACATTGCAGGTGGGGAAACCGAGGTCGCGCCCGAGTTGCTGCCCCTTCACCACGGTACCGGCGATGCCGTAGGGGCGATCGAGCAGCAGTTCCACAAGGTCGAAGTCCCCCTTCTGCAATTGCTGTCGTACATAGGTGCTGCTGATGCGCACGCCCTGGTGCTCACAGCTGGCCGATTCCACCACCTCGAAACCGAGGCTCCCGCCGCAGGCCTGCAGCATGGCGAAATCGCCGCGCCGCCGGTGCCCGAAGCGAAAATCGCTGCCGATGATCAGGCACACCACTCCCAGGCCGTCCACCAGGAACTCGCGGACATAGTCCTCGGCGCTCTGGGCCTGCAGGGCTGCATCGAAGCGCAGCTTGTAGACGACGTCGACGCCCTGCGCCTCGAGCAGCACCAGCTTTTCTTCCAGCTCGCTCAGGCGTGCGGGGCAGTCCTGCGCGCTGGCAGCGAAGAATTCCTCGGGGTGCGGCTCGATCAGCACGACGACGGCGGGCGCACCGTGTTCGGCGGCCTTGCTGCGCAATTGCTGCAGGATCAACTGGTGCCCTGTGTGCACACCGTCGAACTTGCCGATGGTGAGCACACTGGATTGGTGGTGCTGCCGGAAGGTGGCAACGTCCTCGATGACTCTCATGACTTCCTGCTGCGCACCCGTTCCTGTCCCTTCACGAAGAAGACCCTGGACCAGACGGCCAGGAAGATCACCACGACCAGCTGCCCCATGGCGGCAT
>CAYQBR010000124.1:0-2106 GCA_964415735.1 uncultured Klebsiella sp.
TGCGCAGCGGGGCCGCCGTGGTGCTGGTGCCGCAGCAGCGGCTCGGCTTCAACGGCGCCAGCGGATTCTCCCTGCCGGCCTTCCTCGACGTGCTCGCGCACTGCCGGCCGCAGAGCCTGATCCTGATTCCGCAACTGCTGGAAGCCCTGGTGATGAGCGCCGCGTCCGGCTGGAAGCTGCCCGACTCCCTGCGCTTCGTGGCGGTCGGCGGGGCCAGCGTGAATCCTGTGCTGCTGGAACGCGCATGGCAGTTCGGCATTCCGGCCTTCGAGGGGTATGGGCTTTCCGAGTGTGGCTCGGTGGTGAGCCTGAACACCCCGGGGCAACGTCGCAATGGCAGCCTCGGTCGACCGCTGCCGCATGTGCGAGTCGAGATTCACGACGGCGAGATTCAGGTCTTCGGTCCGCGCTTTCTGGGCTATGCCGGCGACAAGGCCTCGCGGCTGCCGCAGGACGACATCACGCCACTGGCCACGGGCGATCTCGGCCACCAGGACGCCAACGGCTATCTGTATTTCAACGGCCGCCGCAAGAACCTGCTGGTGAGCAGCTTCGGCCGCAACATCAGTCCGGAATGGGTGGAAACCCAGCTGGCGGCCAGTCCCTGCATCGCGCAGAGCATCGTGTTCGGGGATTCGCGTCCCTACTGTGTGGCGCTGGTGCAGCCGCGCCACCCCCGCATCAGCGATGGGGAGATCGACGCCAGCATCGCCACCATCAATGCCGCGCTGCCCGACTATGCCCGCGTGCAGCGCTGGGCTCGCCTGAGCGAGCCGCTGGCACGCGGCAGCGGGCTGGAAACGGATCTGCTCACCAGCAATGGACGGCCGCGTCGCGCGCAGATCGCGCAGCGTTTCGCGGCCACGCTCGAGGCGCTGTACAGCGCCTCCAATGACGACACTCTCACCCCCCACCAGGAGGCAACGCACCATGTTCTATGACACCTTGAAGCAGGAAACCGCCGGCGAACAGTTGGCGCTGGTCAGCAGCGAGATCATCACCCGCTGCATGGCGCGCAACGTCACGCTGGACGAATACATCGCCTACCTGACCCAGGCCTATCACCACGTGAAGTTCACCGTGCCGCTGCTGATGGCGGTGGGCGCACGCCTGCCCGAGAGCCGCGAGTGGCTGCGCGTGGCCGTGGCCGAGTACATCGAGGAAGAGATCGGTCACCAGGAGTGGATCCTGAACGACATCGCCGTGTGCGGCGGCGACAAGGAAGCCGTGCGCCGCAGTCAGCCGGCCATGCAGACCGAGCTGATGATCGCCTATGCCTGGGACATGGTGAATCGTCGTGACCCCATCGGCTTCTTCGGCATGGTGCACGTGCTGGAAGGCACCAGTGTGAACCTGGCCGACCACGCCGCCGATCAGATCAAGGCGACGCTCAATCTTCCGGAACGCGCATTCAGCTATCTGCGCTCCCACGGCAGCATCGATCAATCGCACATCCAGCATCTGGAAAGCCTGATGAACCGCTTCACCGACCCGGCGGACCAGGCGTTGCTGATACACAGCACGAAGATGTTCTTCCGTCTCTACAAGGGCGTGTTCGACAGCGTGCTGGAGCGTTCCGCCCAGACTGCCGTGCGCAGCGCGGCCTGAGGAGGCACGCATGCGCGTACACGGCAGAACGATCCTGTTGACGGGAGCTACCGGTGGCATCGGTCGCGCGCTCGCGCTCACCCTTGCCGAGGCCGGTGCGCAGCTGCTGCTGGTGGCGCGTGACGCCGAGGCGCTGGAGCAGCTGGGGCGGGCACTGCCGCGTGCAGGGGCACCGCATCGCTGGCTGTCCGCCGACCTGACGCAGGAAGCGGCACGCGAGGAGGTGGTTCGCTTCTGTGCCGAAGCGCCGTTGTCGATGCTGATCAACAACGCCGGCACCAGCGAGCTGGCGTTTCTGCAGGACGTCTCGCCCGCGACGGTGGAGCGCCAGTTCGCCCTCAATCTCCTCGCGCCAGTGCTGCTGACGCGCCTGTTGCTGCCAACACTCCTGGCCCAGCAGAACGCACTGGTGCTCAACGTCGGTTCGGCCTTCGGCAGCATCGGCTATCCCGGCTTCAGTGTGTACTGTGCCAGCAAGTTCGGCTTGCGCGGCTTCAG
>CAYQBR010000124.1:2206-4354 GCA_964415735.1 uncultured Klebsiella sp.
ATTGACTCCAACTATTTCTACGCGGAGTATCTGTTCAAGAGCGACAAGTTCGAGGAAGCCCGGCAGTATCTGCAGAAGGCGCTGCAGGCGCCGGCCAGACCCGGCCGCGAGATTGCTGACCAGGGGCGACGCCAGGAAATCGAGAAGATGCTCGCGCAGATGCGCTGAGGCACAGGTAACGCAATGCAAGTGATGCTGGTGGAAGACAATGCGATGCTGGCAGCGGCCGTGGCGAAGGCGCTGCGCACGGCCGGCTTCAGCGTGAATCACGTCAGTCGGGGCGATCAGGCGCTGGCGGCGCTCAAGACGTCGAAGCCCGACATCCTGGTGCTGGATCTCGGGCTTCCCGGCATGGATGGGCTGGAGGTGTTGCGGGGAGCGCGGCGAGCGCAGTTCACCAATCCCGTGCTCATCCTGACGGCGCGGGACAAGACCCAGGACAAGGTGGCCGGTCTGGACAGCGGCGCCGACGACTACCTCGCCAAGCCCTTCGAGATGGACGAGCTGCTGGCCCGTCTGCGTGCGCTGGAGCGTCGACTGGGCAGCGTGAAGAGCGCCAGCATCGTGATCGATGAGGTCAATCTGGACACCCAGACACTCGAGGTATCGGTGGCCGGCGTGCCCCTCACGCTGTCGCGCCGCGAGTACATGCTGCTCAAGGCCCTGATGGAGAGCGCCAACAAGGTGCAGACCCGGGACATGCTGGACAGCAAGCTCTACGGCTGGGGCGAGGAAGTCAGCAGCAATTCGGTCGAAGTCCACATCCACAATCTGCGCAAGAAGCTGCCTGCGGGGTTCATCCAGACCGTGCGCGGGCTGGGTTATGTCGTGAAGAAAGGGGGAGGTGGCAGCTGAGCGCCGAGCAACCCTTGCCATGACCTCGATCCGGATCTTCCTCACGCTCAGCGTGAGTGCCCTCATCCTGCTGGTCAGCTTCCTGTCTGCTATCCGCGGCTTTCGCGAGAGCATGGTGGAGGCCGAGCTGCTGTTCGACCAGCAATTGCTCGAGCACGCCAAGATGCTGAGTCTGCTCAACCCCTCGGCCTTGAGCGGCGGGGTGCGGGTGGTGCAGGACCTGGTGCTGCCGAATGTGGTCAATCCGGAACTGGGCGACGAGATGCAGATCGCCTATCAGATCTTCACCGAGCAGGGCGGCTTGATCCTGCGCTCGGTGCTGGCGCCCGTCACGCCCATGAGTCCCTTCGAGGTCGGTTTTCGCGAAGTCAATTTCGGCAGCTATCGCTGGCGGGTGCTGGCCATCCTGGATGAGGAGCAGTCCCACTGGGTGCTGACAGCCCAGCGCATCGACATCCGCTACGACCTGGCCGAGAGCATCATCCTGGACGCCGTGGTGCCGACCATCGTCAGTGTGCCCCTGGCGGCCGTGCTGATCTGGCTGTTCGTGAGTTTCGGCCTGCGACCGCTGCAGACCCTGGCGCGTGAGGTGCAGACCCGTGAAGCGAGTGATCTGAGCCCCGTGCGCCTGGACCAGGTGCCGAAGGAGCTGACGCAGCTGAGCCGCTCCATCAACGACCTGCTGCGCCGGCTGCAGGGCTCGTTCGAGCGCGAGAAACGCTTCGCCGCCGATGCCGCCCATGAGCTGCGCACGCCGATCAGCATTCTCAAGGTGCAGGTGCACAATCTGCTGCAGGAGCTGCAGACGCCGGCAGCGCGCGCCAGCGCCCGCGAGCTGCGCGAGGGCATCGATGCCATGGGGCATCTGGTGGAGCAGATCCTGGAGCTCAACCGCACCGCGCCGGATCAGTATTCGCTGCGCTTCCAGCCGCTTGACCTGCATGCGCTTGCCCAGGAAGTGGTCAGCCAGGACTTCGATCAGATCCTGCAGCGCAGTCAGGAGTTCGAGCTGGAGGGAGGCTCGAGCATGGTGCTGGGGGACGCGACAGCCCTGCGTTCGCTGGTGCACAATCTGCTCACCAACGCCAGCAAGTACACGCCCGAAGGGGGCCGGTTGCGGCTGCGCGTGGCGACTGACGAGCAGGGTGTCTGCTGCCGCATGGAAGACTCCGGTCCGGGCATTCCCGAGCAGTATCGCGAGCGCGTCTTCGATCGCTTCTACCGCCTGCATGGCGATCAGCACGATTCGGGCGTCAGCGGTTCCGGGCTGGGCCTGGCCATCGTGAAGCACAT
>CAYQBR010000125.1:0-4297 GCA_964415735.1 uncultured Klebsiella sp.
AGACCTTCCACACCATCTACGTGTTCAGCAATGACGGCAGCGAACTGCTCATGACTCTGGGCGAGAAGGGCGTGCCGGGCTGGGACGAAACCCATTTCGGCCGCCCCCAGGACGTCGCCTTCCTGCCCGACGGCCGCGTGCTGGTGGCCGACGGTCTGGACAATCACCGCGTCGTGATCCTGGACAAGGACGCGAAGTACATCGGCGAGTTCGGCGGCTTCGGCACCGAGCCCGGTCAGTTCAACGGCGTGCACTCCGTGGCGGCCGGCCCGAACAACATGATCTATGCGCTGGATCGCTCCGGCGGCCGCATCAATACCTATCGCCTGACGGACGATCCGGCCGTGATCGAGCACGTGGACACCTGGGGGGGCTTCAGCCTGCCGCTGGACATCATCGTCAACGACGATTCCCTCTGGATCACCGACTTGAACCCGCTGCGCTTCGTGAAGCTCGACTTCAACGGCGAGCGCCAGTACTCCTGGCTCGTCGAACGCGATGGTCCGACTGGTTTCCTGGAGGTGCATGCCTTCACGGTGGATTCCGAGCTGAATCTGTTCGGCGGCGACAACCAGTTCGGTCGCACCCAGAAGATGGTGCCCAAGCCGGGCGCGGACCCAGCCCTGCTGATCAAGCAACCGTGGTATCAGCGCTGAGCCTGTGTTTCCAGCTCATGCGATGGAAATCGAAGTCCAGTTCCAGCGTCGGCTTGACCACGCGGAAATAGGGCGAGAGATCGAAGTCGCGGGGCACGTAGTGCGTGTGATGGCGGTGCTCGAACTGCCGCTCCTCGGAGTCGGCCACCCGGTTCTGCTTGGGCAGGATCGGGTAGTCGATGGACTGAAAGGCCTGGGCGATCAGCGTCGAGCAGATCGCCCGGGTGGGTTCCCCGCTGCCAAGGCTCAGCAGCTGCCGGCGATACCGCGTCGGCACGGCAGGGTTCTGAATCAGATAGCGCATCAGATCGATGATGTTCTTCAGGTCATAGCGATAGCCCAGTCGGTCTTCCACGAAGCGCAGCAGGCGCCGCTTCTCACTCTCGTTCAGCCCCACAGGACGGCAGATCCGCACATTGTATTTCTCGTACTTGTTGAGCGGGACAAGTGTCACCCCTTCCGTCAGATCGGCCTCGACCAGCGAGGGCATGTCGGCTGACTTGTCGACAGCGCCCACATACAGACACGCGTGCGACCATGTGGACTGTGTGAGGTACTTGATGGCCGTGCTGATGCGGCTGTTGCCGTCCACCAGCAGGATGTCACCCGGCTCGATCACCTGCAGGATGCGGTCGATGGGCGTGGTGTCATGCTGCTGGTAATCCGGACGCGGCTTGCTCAGATAGCCCGCGAGCGCTCGACCAAGGGTACGGGTGATTTTCAGCATTGTCGGTGTCCTTGCTGCGAATGGCGCGGCCAACCATACCTTAAGGCCGCGGAAATTGCAGGTATACTCCGGCCGGAGCAAGGAAGGAGACCGAGGCAATGACCATCGACTGCACGCGTTTCTTCATCAACGGGGCCTGGCGCGCCATGCCTGCCAGGCCGCAGCGTGTGCACCTGTCTCCCGCCAGTGGCAGCCCCTGTGCCACCCTCGCGCTGGGCACAGCGGACGATGCCGACGAGGCGGTGCGTGCCGCCCATGCGGCATTCCCCGCCTGGGCGCAGAGCAGCGTCGCCGCGCGCCTGGCAATGCTCGATCGCGTCATCGCCGGGCTGCGTGCACGCGCGCAGGACCTCGCGCAGGCCGTCTCGCGCGAGATGGGCGCGCCGATCGCCTTCGCGCGCAGTGCCCACGTGGGCAGCGGACTCGCGCACTTGCTCACGGCACGGCGCATTCTGGCGGACTACCCCTTCGAGACCGCGCGCGGCACCACGAGCCTCCAACGGGAGGCCATTGGCGTGTGTGCCCTCATCACCCCGTGGAACTGGCCGTTGAATCAAGTGATGTGCAAGCTCGCACCCGCGCTTGCCACAGGCTGCAGCGTGGTGCTCAAGCCCAGCGAACTGGCGCCGCTGAGCGCCGATCTTCTTGGACAGATCATGGCCGAGGCCGGACTGCCCGCAGGCGTGTTCAATCTCGTGCATGGCGACGGCCCCACGGTGGGTGCCGCGCTGGCCACCCACCCGCTGGTCGACATGATCTCGTTCACGGGCTCCACCCGGGCCGGGCGCGCCGTGGCTCACGCGGCGGCCGACAGCATCAAGCGCGTCACCCTGGAGCTGGGCGGCAAGTCGCCCAATCTACTGCTGGACGATGCCGACTTCGGCCGTGCCGTCACCGCGGGCGTGCACAGCTGCTTCAGCAATGCCGGGCAGTCCTGCAATGCCCCCACTCGCATGCTGGTGCCCCGGGCGCGACTGGACGAGGTCATCCAGCGGGCCCAACAGGCCGCCGCCCGCGTGCTGCCGGGCGATCCGGCGCTGGAGAGCACGCGGCTCGGGCCGGTGGTGAGCGACGCGCAATACGCACGCGTGCAGGCGCTGATCCAGGCGGGCATCGACGAGGGCGCAAGCCTGATCTGTGGCGGGCCGGGCAAGCCGGCAGGACTGGAAGCGGGCAGCTATGTGCGCCCGACCATCTTCGCGAATGTGCACAACACGATGCGCATCGCCCGCGAGGAAATCTTCGGACCGGTGCTCTGCATTCTGAGCTATGGGGATGAGGACGAGGCGGTGGCAATTGCCAATGACAGCGACTACGGACTTTCGGGGCAGGTCTGGGGAGAGGTGGAACATGCCCGCCGCGTGGCCCGTCGACTGCGCACCGGCATGGTCCACATCAATGGGGCGGGCATGGATTTCAATGCGCCCTTCGGCGGCTACCGACAATCGGGGAATGGTCGCGAGTGGGGCCTGGAAGGCTTCGAGGATTACCTCGAGACCAAGGCCCTGCTCGGCGACCGCGCCTGAGACTCAGTGGTGGTGATGGTCGCCGTGGGCGTGCACGTGCCCGTGGTCGATCTCTTCTTCGGTGGCGTCACGGATGCTGACGACTTCGACATCGAAATACAGCGTCTGGCCCGCCATCTCGTGATTGCCATCGATGGTCACCTTGTCGCCGTCCACGGCCTTTACGGTGATGTGCTGGTGGCCATGCTCGCCCTGGGCAGTGAACACCATCCCCGGCTCGATGTGATCGACGCCGCGGAACATGGATTTGTCGATGTTGTGGATCAGGTCAGGGTCGACTTCGCCATAGGCCAGCTCCGGCGGAATGACAGCCTTGAAGGAGTCGCCCACTTTCTTGCCAAGCAACTCGTTCTCCAGGCCCTGGATGAGGCCGTGAGTGCCATGCAGATACATCAGCGGTTCGCCGTCCGCAGAGGTATCGAGCACCTCGCCTTCTGCGTTCTTGAGGGTGTAATGGATCTCTACTACGGAGTGCTTGCCGATCGCTGCTGTCATGTCGTGGTCCTGACGGGTGATTGAATGAATTTTCCGGGGGCATTATTCAGCAAACAGGCAGCGGGGGAAAGCCCGACGCACGCACGGCCAGGATCGCAACCCCCTTGAAAGACGGGGCCTCTGGCACCAACTGTCACACTCGCCCGGGAGGGCACTCAAAATCTTCTGTGCTATAGTGCCCCCGCTTCAGAAAACCCAACTACAAGGGAGTCACAGCAACGTGAACAAGCAGAGAGTACTCAGCAAGCCCACTACATCCCCATGGCACGGCGTTGCGCCGCGTCTGCTCGCCCTGTCCTGCGCCGTCGGCCTTGCCGCATTCGGCAGCCAGGGCGCCCTGGCCCAGTCCGGAGGCTCCGCCGCCGAGATCGAGGAAATCATGGTGACTTCCTCGACGCGCCGCCCCGAATCCCTGGCCACGGTGAACGCCAGCGTCGCTGTGATGTCGACGGAAGAATTGCGCCTGATTTCCCATCAGCACATCCAGGAAGCGGCCAACCGTCTGGCCGGCGTGAACATCAACCGCAACAACGGCCAGGAGAGTCTCACCTCCATCCGCTCGCCCGTGCTGACCGGTGCCGGGGCGTGCGGCGCCTTCCTGCTGGCCGAACAGGGCATTCCCCTGCGTGCAGCAGGCTTCTGCAACGTCAATGAGCTGTTCGATGCCCACAGCGAGAATGCCGAACGCATCGAAGTCATTCGCGGACCAGCCACCGCCTACTACGGCTCCAACGCTGTGCACGGCATGATCAACGTCGTGCTGCCCGCCCCCCGTGATGGCGGCGATGTCACGCTGGAAGCCGGCCCGCGCGGCACCAAGCGCGCGAACTTCACGCTCGGCAACGACTACGGCAACTTCAAGCACATGATCCTGGCCAACGGCACGCGCGAAG
>CAYQBR010000126.1:0-4290 GCA_964415735.1 uncultured Klebsiella sp.
GTGCGCTCGCCCATGGCCATGGCTTCGCCGGCATAGGTGTCGAAGGCGGCAGCGGTCACCGCCGCATCGGCCACCGGCACCTGCCAGGGCCCGACCATCTGGTCACGGCTCACCAGACCGGTGATGGAGCGATCGCCAATGGTGATCAGGAACTGCTTGCTGGCCACCGTGGGCAGGCTGAGCACGCGGGTGACGGCCTCGTCCAGCGCGATCTCGGCGGTATCCAGCGCCACCGGGCGGCCTTGCAGTGAGCGCACGTCACGGTGCATGCGCGGCGGCTTGCCGAACAGCACGGACATCGGCAGATCGATGGGCGTGTTGTTGAAGTGGGTGTCGACGAGCTGGATCACGTCTTCCTTCGTGGTCTCGCCGACCACAGCGAAGGGGCAGCGCTCACGAGCACACAGCGCCTTGAACAGCGGCAGATCGCGGGCAGACACGGCCAGCACATAGCGCTCCTGGGCTTCGTTGCACCAGATCTCCAGCGGAGACATCTGCGGCTCGGCATTGAGGATGTCGCGCAGCGAGAAGCGGCCGCCGCGGCCACCGTCCTTCACCAGCTCGGGCAGGGCGTTGGACAGGCCACCCGCGCCGACATCGTGAATGAACTGGATGGGGTTGCGCTCGCCCAGCTGCCAGCACTGGTCGATCACTTCCTGGCAGCGCCGCTCCATCTCGGGGTTGTCACGCTGCACCGAGGCGAAGTCCAGGTCGGCATTGCTGCTGCCGGCGCTCATGGAAGACGCCGCCCCGCCACCCAGGCCGATCAGCATGGCCGGGCCACCCAGCACGATGAGCTTGGCGCCGACGGGAATCTCGCCCTTCTCGACGTGGTCGGCGCGGATGTTGCCGATACCGCCGGCGATCATGATGGGCTTGTGGTAGCCGCGCACTTCGGGGCCGTTGCCGCTGTCGACGGTTTCCTCGAAGGTGCGGAAGTAGCCGCACAGATTCGGGCGGCCGAATTCATTGTTGAAGGCGGCGGCGCCGATGGGCCCCTCGATCATGATGTCCAGGGCCGAGGCGATGTGCGCCGGGCGGCCGAAGTCCTCTTCCTCCCAGGGCTGGGGCAGCGTGGGGATGCGCAGATTGGACACGCTGAACCCGCACAGGCCGGCCTTGGGCTTGGCACCGCGCCCGGTGGCGCCTTCGTCGCGGATCTCACCGCCGCTGCCCGTGGCTGCACCGGGGTGCGGCGCGATGGCCGTCGGGTGATTGTGCGTCTCCACCTTCATGAGGATGTGGATGTCTTCGCTGTGATAGCCGTACTGGTGGCTCACGGGATCGGGGAAGAAACGCCCGGCCACACTGCCCCTCATCACGGCGGCGTTGTCCTTGTAGGCCGACAACACGTTGTCCGGAGACATCGCATGAGTATTGCGGATCATGCCGAACAGGGAATGCGGCTGGTCCTCACCATCGATGGTCCAGCTGGCATTGAAGATCTTGTGACGGCAGTGCTCGGAATTGGCCTGGGCGAACATCATCAGTTCGATGTCGTTCGGATTGCGATTCAGGTGATTGAAACTGTCGTAGAGATAGTCGATCTCGTCCGGGGCCAGGGCCAGCCCCATCTGCTGATTGGCCTCGACCAGCGCGCCCTTGCCGCGCCCCAGAATGTCGACGCTCTGCAGCGCGCGCGGTTCGGCGCGCTCGAACAGCACGCGGGCGGCGGCGTGGTCGGCCAGCACGGCCTGGGTCATGCGGTCATGCAGCAGTGCATCCAGCACCAGCACCTCGGCGTCGGTCAGCGGCGCCGCGGTCTTGATGTGGAAGGCAATGCCGCGCTCGATGCGGCGCACGGCCGTGAGCCCGCAGTTGTGCACGATGTCCGTGGCCTTGCTCGACCAGGGCGAGATCGTGCCGGGACGCGGCACCACCACGCGCAGCAGCGCACCGGGCGCAGGCTCGGCGATGAGGGCCTGGGCGGCCGTGCCGTAGTCCAGCAAGGCATCGAGCACCTGCTGCTGTTCGACTGCCAGGCCAGCGCAATCGGCGTAATGCACGAAGCGCGCCTGCAGGGCACGGACGGCGGGAAGTCGAGACTGGAGGGAGGCAAGCAGTTTGGCATTCCGGAAAGCGGAAAGTGCCGACACACCGGGCAGAACTAGCATCGTGAGCAAGGGCCTTCAGCAAGAGGGGAAGCGGTTTCTGAGGCCGGCAATGATACGCGAACAGCACCCGAAAAGGCAGGCGGCGGCTGAAATTGCCCGTGCGCGCGTCAGCGCTCGGGGCGGTAGCGCCCTTCCTCGCGGCTGAGAATCACGCGTCCGCGATCATCTTCCACCCAGAAATCGACATGCTGCAGCGAGCCGATGTCGCCTGGATTGCCGTTGAAGACGGGCTCGGCCTTGACGGCGTACTGGCGGCCGGCTTCCAGAGTCAGGCGCAGGGTGCGACTGATGGCCTCGCGTGAGGACGCATAGCTCACCAGCGCAGGGGCAAGGCCGATGCGCGCCCCCATGTCCCAGGAATAATAGACCTCCAGCTCACGCGTGCCCGGGGCCAGCAGCACTTGCTCGAAGGCCCGGCTGTTCTCGATGACATGATCGTCCACGCGCTGGAAGCGCACCGCATCGACATAGGAATTGAGGAAGTCCTTGCGGTAGTAGAAGTCACCACGCACCAGGGCGAGTGCTTCGACAGGACGTTCGGCGCCGTCATAGGCCTTGTAAGGGGGCTGCGTCGCGGAGCAGGCCAGCAGCAGGCCAAGCAGCGACAGCAGCAGAAGGCGACGGAACGCCGGAAACAGAAGGGTTGCGAATGAGCCTGTCATGGGTCTTGTTGTCGGACTTTGTCTGAGAGGGCGAGGGAACGGTACTTCGATTGCCGGGCAAACTCAAGCCTCGGGATTGCTCAAATTTTGCTCACGGCGCTGTCTGAAGAAGTCACGCATCACGGCACCGCACTCTGACGCCAGCACGCCGCCCTCGTAGTGCATGACGTGGTTGAATACGCCCTCGTCGAGCAGGCGGCGCTGGCTGACCAGCGCGCCGAAGCGTGGTTCCGGAGCGCCGAACACCACCCGGGCCACGCGCGCATGGATCATGGCGCCGACGCACATGGTGCAGGGTTCGATGGTGACGTAGAGGGTGCTGCCGGGAAGACGATAATTCTGCAGCTGCTGCGCTGCGGCGCGCAGGGCCACTATTTCGGCATGGGCCGTGGGGTCATGGGCGGCGATGGGCTGATTGCAGCCACCGGCGAGCAGCTCACCCTGGGCTGACACGAGCACCGCGCCGACGGGCACTTCGCCCATAGCGGCCGCCTGCTGTGCCAGCGCCAGCGACTGACGCATCCAGTGTTCGTCTGCAGACACCACGCTCTCACCCGCCTCGCGTCATGCGGCGACGTCTCAGAGCGAGCCGGCGCCCGACTTGACCTTGAGCACCTGGCCGACCTGCAGCGACTCGCTGTTCAGACCGTTCTGGGCACTGAGCGCATCCACTGTGGTGCCGTACTGACGCGCAATGCGCCAGAGCGTGTCACCACGCTTGACGCGATGGGAGACCTCGGTCACGGCGGCCACCTGGGCGTTGGTGCCCGGGTTCACGCGACTGACCACTGCGGTGTTGGCAGCGGGGACGGCGAGCTTCTGCCCGATCTGCAGGATGTCATTGCGCAGACCATTGGCGGCCTTCAGCTGCGCCACGCTGGCGCCAGTGATGGTGGCGATGCGGGACAGGGTGTCGCCACGACGCACGACGTATTCGCTGTCAGAGCCTGTGCCCGTCTCGGCCTGGGCGAACTGACGATAGGGTTCCGGATACACCGCGACGTGGTAGTGCGGCGGATTGCGCTCACGGGTCACATCCAGCACTTCGGAGGCTTCCAGCGACAGCAATTCACGCTCCAGCCAGGAGCGGCACTTGCCTGCCGGCGGGATGCGCAGATCCACGGCCATGCCGGTGGGGTGCACGGAATCATCGGCGGCATTGCCGGGCTGACGGTCCAGGGGACGGGTCAGGCTGGTGACCGTGAGCTTCTCGCCGCAGGCGGCGACGTAGCGAGCGCTGAGCTGCTCGATGAAGAGCTTCACGGGGGCTTTGGCGTAGGGGAAGGAAACGTTGTGGAGTTCGAAGTGACGGTTGGGGTTCACCTTGAGCAGATCACCCTGCTCCACCAGCTTGTTCACCGTCGAGGCCGTCCTGGCGAACACGTAACCGTGCGACACGGCCACCTGGTACTGCTTTTCCATCGAGGAGCGAGAACCCGTCAGGGTCTGGGCACCGGCGTGAGTCGCCATGGTGGCGAGGCATGCCGTCAACAATGCCACGGTCAATTTCTGCA
>CAYQBR010000127.1:0-4251 GCA_964415735.1 uncultured Klebsiella sp.
CCGCGATCGTTCTTGCGGCGAATCTCGCTGCGCTCCGTCAGCACGATGTTGGCCGGATCATTGGCGAACATCAGTTTCTTTTCCGGCGGCCAGGCGTCGCCCCCCTGATTGTGGGCATAGCGCAGCGGGATCACATGGTCGATGTCGATCTGGGCGGCCACGGTGAAGGTCTTGCCGGTGTATTCGTCGAACCATTCGCCCGTGCGCACCTCGCAGTTGCGCGGGTTGGTGAAGCCGACTGGCGCCCGGCTGGTGATGACCAGGATCTCGTTGCGGGTGGTCTGGCAGTCGCCGTCGTAGTCGCGCGAATAGTCCCAGTCCACCTCGTTGAAGAACTGCTCGCGCGTGCGCGGATCGAAGAAGAAGCTGTCCTGCCCGGAGCGGAAGAAGGAGTCCGGCATCTCGCAATTCGGCATGTGACAGTGGTAGCTCTGCCCGTCGTAGTGGCCCCCGTTCTGATCCAGCGGGCCCGGATGGCTCAAGACGCCGCCGGCGGGCAGAAGGCAGAGCAGCAGTGTCCGCAACAGCGTGCGGCAGAGGGAGATATCGGCCCCGGGGGGCAGGCGTCGAACGAGCTTCATGATGCCTCCTGACAGAATGGTGACCCTAGCGCTGGAACAGCATCGACAGGTCGATGGCGCGACAGTCCTTGGTGAGTGCGCCGATCGAGATGTAATCGACGCCAGTCTCGGCCACGGGAACCAGCGTCTCGCGATTGATGCCGCCCGAGGCTTCGAGGCGCGCGCGACCCGCCGTGCGTTCGACGGCCGTGCGCAGCAGCGGCAGTGTGAAATTGTCCAGCATGATGGTGTCGGCACCTGCCGCCAGAGCCTGGTCGAGCTCCGCCAGCGACTCCACTTCCACCTCCACCGGCCGGTCGGCGAAGAGGCCGCGCGCCGCCGCGACGGCCGCCGCGATGGAGCCGCACGCGCTGATGTGGTTCTCCTTGATCAGGAAGGCGTCGTACAGGCCCATGCGGTGATTGTGGCAGCCGCCCACGGTGACGGCATGTTTCTGGGCGGTGCGCAGGCCCGGAATGGTCTTGCGGGTGTCCAGCAGACGCACGCCGGTATGAGCCACCAGGTCGGCATGCTGACGACAGATCGTGGCGGTGCCTGACAGTGTCTGCAGGAAATTCAGGGCACTGCGCTCGGCCGTCAGCAGGGAGCGCGCGCGGCCCTGCAGGGTCACCAGGGGAGCGTTGGCCGCGATGCGATCGCCTTCCGCACAATGCCACTGGCAGCGGATGTCCGGGTCGATCTGCCGCATCACCTCGTTCACCCAGGCGATGCCGCAGAGGATGGCGGGTTCGCGGGCAAAGATCCTTGCGCTGGCCAGCGTGTCCTCGGGCACGAGCAGGGCGGTAATGTCGCCGCTGCCGACATCCTCGCGAATGGCGTTGGTGACAGTGGCGCAAAGATCATCGGGCAGTGACATCGCAGATTCCTGAACGCGAGCGGGGTGGGGCGCTTGAGGCAAGCTGGCCGGGATTATGGCCCAGCCCCCCCGGGATTGGTAGCGCACCTCGGGCGTGTGGCGTGGCGATGGATTGCTGCCGGCGGCCCGGCTAGAATCGGCGCCACCGTGCCACGACGAGTATCGCTCTTGAGTCCCAACGACTGCCTGGAAAACGCGCGTCAGCTGCCTTCGCCGAACTGCTCCGACCGCCCGCCGGGCGAGGGGGTCAGCCTGCTGGTGATCCACAACATCAGCCTGCCGCCGGGGGAGTATGGCGGTGGCCATGTCGATGAGTTGTTCTGCAACACGCTGGACCCGCAGGCCCATCCCTATTTCGCCGGCATCGCGCACCTGCGTGTCTCGGCCCATCTGCTGATCGACAGGCAGGGCCGGCTCACCCAGTATGTGCCCTTCAGCCGCAAGGCCTGGCATGCCGGGCAGTCCTGTCATGGCGGACGCGAGAATTGCAATGACTTCTCCATTGGTATCGAATTGGAGGGCACTGACCACGAACCGTTCACGCCCGCGCAGTACGACGCGCTGGTGACGGTGACACAGACGCTGTTCCAGCGCTTTCCCGCGCTGTCGCCCCAGACGATCGTGGGGCACAGCGACATCGCTCCCGGACGCAAGACTGACCCGGGCCCGCACTTCGACTGGGCGCACTATCTCGAGCGCGTCCGTCGCCAGGAGTCCTGACATGAGTTTTCTCGTGATATTGCTGGCGCTGCTGATCAATCACCATTGGCAGCGCGACAAGGCGATTCTCGCCGATGACTGGTTCCCACCCCTGCAGCGGCGCTTGCGCCAGCGTGTGCAGGCCATGGCGCCGGAGCAGCCGGAGCCGGGGCCCCTCTATCCGGTGCTGCTGCTGGGGCTGCTGCCCGCCGCGTTGATCGTCCTTCTGCTGGTGGTGCAGGGAGTCCTGCTGGGCGTCGTGACCCTGGTGGTCCACGTCGGTCTGCTGCTGCTCATGTTCGAGCAGTCGAGTGTGCGCCTTTTCAGCACTGCCTATCTCGATCGCTGGCGCTCAGGCAACCATGAGTCCGCCTTTCTGCTCCTGCAGGAGCGCTGGTCCGGCCTGGTCCTGGACAATGCCGCTGACCGCCAGGCGGTGCATGAGCAGTTCTGTCGCTACCTGATCGGCAACGCCGTCGAGCGCCTGTTTGCCGTGGTGTTCTGGTACCTCGTGCTGGGGCCGTCTGCCGCGCTGCTGTATCACTTGACCGTGCTCTACCGCCTGCACTGCGCCGGCGAGCGGGAGTCCCAGGCCGGGCGCTTCATTCAGAGGCTGTGCTTGATCCTGGAGTGGGTGCCAGCGCGTCTGCTGGCGCTGAGCTTCTGTCTGACGGGAGATTTCGTCGCGGCGTTCTCGCGCCTGCGCGAGTTGTGGCGTGATCCGGAGTTGAGCGCCGTCGACCTGGTGCTGGCCTGCGCCCTGGCGGCCGTGGATACGGCAAAGCGCACGCTGTTCGTCAAGGAAAGTGAGCAGGGGGATGCCGTCGACACCGTGCTGATCGCGGCCGATGATGCCGGCGATTTCGCCCTGACCCCGGTGCGTGCGGTGCAGCAGGCCGAGGATCTGCTGGGCCTGCTGCAGCGCAGCCAGTTCCTCTGGGTGAGTCTGCTGGCCATCCTGGCGGTCGCCAGTGTCGGGGTGTGACGGTTTTGTAGTTTAACTACAAGAAGCGCTTTGCAGCATTGAAAAACGCCGTTGGCTTCGATTAAAATCCGGCCATGGTGTAAATTATTTACAAAGTGCGCGGGCCCCGTGTGGCCGGGCGTGCAGCCAATCGGAACTCCTGCAAGGGCAGGAACAACAAGAGAGTCGTGGACTATGAGTCAATACAAAGAAGATACCAACCCCACCGAAACCAAGGAATGGCTGGATGCCCTCGGCTCTGTCATCGATCAGGAAGGCGAGGAACGCGCCCACTTCCTGCTCAGCAAGCTCTCCGAGGAAGCCACTCGCAACACGCTGACTCTCCCGTTCTCCGCTGTCACCACGCCCTACCGCAACACCATTTCCAGTCGTGAAGAAGAAAAGATGCCGGGCGATCTCTACATGGAGCGTCGCATCCGCGGCATCGTGCGCTGGAACGCCCTCGCCATGGTGATGCGCGGCGGCAAGAAGCCGGGCGCCGATCTCGGCGGTCACATCTCCACCTTCTCGTCTGCGGCCACTCTCTACGACGTGGGGTTCAACTACTTCTTCCGCGGCGCCAGCGACAGTCACGGCGGCGATCTCATTTACTTCCAGGGCCATTCCTCGCCCGGCATCTACTCCCGCTCCTTCCTGGAAGGGCGTCTGAGCGAAGCGCAACTAGACAATTTCCGTCAGGAAGTGAATGGCAACGGCCTGTCGTCCTACCCGCACCCCTGGCTGATGCCGGACTACTGGCAGTTCCCCACCGTATCCATGGGCCTGGGGCCCATTGCCGCGATCTATCAGGCTCACGTGATGAAGTACCTGACCAGCCGCGGCCTGATGGACAACAGCGGCCGCAAGGTCTGGGCCTTCCTCGGTGACGGCGAGACCGACGAGCCGGAATCCCTGGGTGCCATCGGCAAGGCCGGCCGCGAAGGGCTGGACAATCTGATCTTCGTCATCAACTGCAACCTGCAGCGACTGGATGGTCCGGTGCGTGGCAATGGCAAGGTGATTCAGGAACTGGAAGGCATCTTCCGCGGGGCCGGCTGGAACGTGATCAAGGTGATCTGGGGCCGTCACTGGGACGCCCTGCTGGCTGCCGACAAGGACGGCCTGCTGCAGCAGCGCATGGATGAAGTGGT
>CAYQBR010000128.1:0-4247 GCA_964415735.1 uncultured Klebsiella sp.
TTGAAAATTGAAGTTGTCGTCTTGTGCATGTCGGTTTCCTCGTAGTGGCTTGGCGTCTCGCTCGCTGCGACGCAGGCAAGGCGCTGATGATGATAGCTGTGATTGGGTAGCTGTCGCGGCAGGCAGTATACCGGCCCGACCGCTTTTATCCACCCGCGACGGGATGTGTTCGGCAGGCCGCCGTGGCGCACTGCCGGCCCGCCTATTCGGTGTACTGGTAGTTACCGGTCAGCAGACCGGTGGCGAGGATATGTCCTTCCATGGCCTCGAGCAGGGTCTGCTTGTTGTGGCCGTCCGGCAAGTTCAGTTCGTAGTCCAAGGCATAGAGGCGGAAGTTGTAAGTATGCACCTTGCCGTCGGCAGGCGGTCGTGGACCGAAGTACCCGGTGCGGCGTGTGCCGTTGGCCCCATTGATCATGCCTTCCAACCCTGGGACCGTGACGATGGCATCCGTGGAGAGCCCTTCCGGGAGACCATTGGCCGAGACAGGAATGTTGTAGGCCACCCAGTGGACGAAGGCGGGCATGCCAAACACCGGGTCATCCAGGATCAGGGCGAGCTGTCGTGTTCCTTCAGGCAGATTGCGCCACGCCAGATCCGGCGACACGTTCTCGCCATAGGCGGTGTAGCGCAGAGGCATGTCCTCGTTGTGGCTGAAGGCCTGACTGCTGAGCAGGATGGTTTCAGGTGCGTCGTTGATCTGAGCGCTGGCGGGAATTCCCGGAAGCAGGGCCAGCAGCAGGCAGAGGGTGAGGCGGAAATTCTTCATTCTTGTTCTCCGTCGGGGTTCGGTCCGGCCGTAGTATCGCCGTTTCGTCGTGTCAGCTCCAGCCGCTGGTCGGCAGGGATGTTTCCTTTTGCCGGATTGCTGGTAAGGTAGCAACGCGTCACAAGATCACCGCTTCACAAGCGCGGCAGCAAGACCGCGAGGACACTCACGCATGAACAAGAACAACAAGAACGATACGTCCGCTGCCGACATGTCCGCAGCCGGAATTTCACGCAGAAGCCTGCTCAAGGGGGTCGGTCTGACCGGGGCGGCGCTCATCGCCACCGGCAGCAGCGCTGCCGTTGCCCAGGCTCCCGCACCCGCTGCGCCTGCCACGCGCATTCCTGTCGCTGAGGCTTTCGAGACGCTGACGGCAGCCGAGAGCGCAGCGCTCGACGCCTTCGCCTCACGCCTCATTCCCAGCGACGACGGCACGCCCGGAGCACACGAGGCGCGTGCGGTGCACTTCATCGATCGCGGCCTGACAGGCGCCATGGCTGCCTCGCGAGAGCTGTATGCCGTAGGCCTCGCCGGGCTGGACGACTGTGCCAGGCAGCGCGGTGGCGTGCCCTTCGCACAGCTGCCGGCGGCGGAGCAGGACGCCATCATCGACGCCATGACGCGCAATGCCATTCCCGAGTTTCCCATGCTGAATGCCGGGTTCTTCAACACGGTGCGCACCCATACCATCGAGGGAACCTTCAGCGACCCTTACTACGGCGGCAACCGCGACTTCGTGGGCTGGGCGCTGCTCGGCTATCCCGGTGTGCGCATCGCCTCCAGCGTGGAAGATGTCCAGCAGGGCAGTGCGCTGGCCCCGAGTCGCCAGTCCGCCTACGACATGCCCACTTACACCAAGGACCCCGCAGGTCCGGAAGCCACTGGAGGTGTCAGCCATGGCCACTGAAATGCCACATACCGATGTGGTCGTGATCGGGCTGGGCGCCGTGGGGGGCGTCGCGGTGTTGCCCCTGGTCACCGCCGGGCTGAACGTTGTCGGGCTTGAGGCCGGCGGCTGGATGAGCACGCGCGACTTCGCGCCGGACGAGATTCGCAACAATATCCGCGACTGGCCGCAGGCGGTACCCAAGGCCAAGAGCGAGATTCCCACCACCCGGGCCAACATCAATTTCGAGGCAGTGCAGGGCGGCGGACATCCGATGATGAACGGTGTGGGCGGCACCTCGCTGCACTACTGGGCGCAGAGCTGGCGCCTGAATCCCTGGGATTTCCAGACGGTCAGCGAGACCACCCGGCGCTACGGCGCACACCGCATTCCCGTTGATTCCACCGTGGAGGACTGGCCGTTCGGCTACGCAGAGCTGGAGCCTTTCTACGACCGTGTCGAGTACGCGCTGGGGGTTTCCGGCAATGCGGGCAATATCCAGGGCCGGGTGCAACCGGGAGGCAATCCCTTTGAAGGCCCGCGGTCGCGCGCCTATCCGATGCCGGGGCTGCGCAGTTCTCCCTTCACCGACATGATGAGCGAGGCAGCGCGGGGCCTCGGCTGGCAGCCCTTCCAGGGGCCTGCGGCCATCAATTCGGAGGTGTACGGGGATCGTCCGGCCTGCTTCTATCACGGCTTCTGCGACCGCGGCGGCTGCCACGTGGCAGCGAAGAGCTCGACGGCCGTCACCACCATTCCCGAGGCGCTCAAGAGCGGGCGCCTGCAGGTGCGCACACATGCACGCGTGTTGCGCATCGTCAGCAATGCCGATGGGCGTGTCACCGGCGTGGAGTACCTCACCGGCAACCAGGTCATGTTCCAGCCGGCCGATGCCGTGCTGCTTGCCAGCCATACCTACGAGAACACCCGGCTGCTGCTGCTGTCCCGCTCCCGCGAATTCCCTGCCGGGCTGGCGAACAACAGTGGTCAGGTGGGGCAGCACTACCTGAGCCACCACCAGGGCGCGCCCGTGATCGCACTGTTCCCGCGCAATCTGAACAACTGGTACGGGCTGCCGGCGCAGGGCGTCGCCATCGACGAGTGGGCCGACGACAATTTCGACCACAGCGACCTCGACTTCATCGGTGGGGGCAATCTCTGGGCACATACCGATCGCAAGCCCATCTCGGCGGCCAAGATGTCCACCTTCGACCTGGTGCCGAACTGGGGGGCGCAGTGGAAGGCGTTCATTCGCGAGAATGCCGATCGTACCAATACCTCGTACATCCAGAAGACCACCCTGCCGTACCGGGGCAATTACCTGGACCTTGATCCGCTGGTGAAGGACAAGCTCGGCTTTCCGGTGATCCGCATCACCGCCGAGTTCCGGGACAACGAAAAGCGCATCGCGGCCTTCACCCAGGACAAGATGGAGCAGTGGTACCGGGCGGCTGGCGCCGTGCAGATCATCCGCACGCCGCTGGGCACCGGCATGGGCACTTCCACGCACGCCTACGGCGGTACACGCATGGGCGACAACCCGGCCACCAATGTGACGGATCGCTTCGGCTTCGCGCACGAAGTGAGAAATCTGGGCATCCTGGGCGCGTCAGTGATGGGCACGAGCGGGGCGCGCAATCCGACGCTTACGGCGCAGGCGCTGGCCTGGCGGACAGCCGAGCATCTGGCGGCGAACTGGAACAGCATCGCGGGTTGAGGTTTCGGCCCGAAACGAAGAGGGGGCAGAGACACGAAAGTTCCGTGTCTCTGCCCCCTCTTCGTTCAAGCCTTACTTCTTCTCGCGCAGTGCGGCCTGGGCAGCGGCAAGGCGAGCGATGGGCACGCGGGGCGGTGAGCAGCTCACGTAGTGCAGGCCCAGGCGATGGCAGAACTCGATGGAGTCCGGATCGCCGGCGTGTTCGCCACAGATGCCCAGTTTCAGGTCCGGTCGTGACCGGCGGCCATTCTCGACGGCGAACTGCATGAGCTTGCCCACGCCGGTCTGATCGAGGCTGGCGAAGGGGTTCTTGTTGTAGATCTCCTTGCGCTGGTACTCGTCGTAGAACAGACCCATGTCGTCGCGGGACAGGCCCAGTGTGGTCTGTGTCAGATCGTTGGTGCCGAAGCTGAAGAACTGCGCCTGCACGGCGATTTCCTCGGCTGTGATGGCGGCACGCGGCACTTCGACCATCGTGCCCACGATGTAGTCGATCTCGATGCCGTGCTTGTTCATGACTTCCTTGGCCACGCGATGAACGATGGCCAGCTGGTCGGCCAGCTCCTGCTTGAAGCCCACCAGCGGAATCATGATTTCCGGATTCACCGCCACCGGATTCTTCGCGGTCATGACAGAGGCAGCCGCCTCGAACACGGCGCGTACCTGCATCTCGGTGATTTCCGGGTACAGGATGCCCAGACGGCAGCCACGGCAACCCAGCATCGGGTTCTCTTCATGCAGGGCCTTGATGCGCTCTATCACGAACTCCAGCGGCAGGCCGAGCTTGTCAGCCAGCTGACGACGCACGGCGTCGTCCTGCGGCAGGAACTCGTGCAGGGGCGGGTCGAGCAGACGAATGGTCACGGGGCGTCCGG
>CAYQBR010000129.1:0-4242 GCA_964415735.1 uncultured Klebsiella sp.
GTGCCAGGTCGGCGTCGCCATTGACGCTTTCCAGCGAGACTTCCTGCGCCGAGCTGGCGGCACGAATGCTGCCATTGACGCTGCCGTACTCGACGCGTCCGCTGGAGCCGCTGTCCTCGATCTCGCCGTTGACCGTGCGCAGAGAAACCACCCCCGTCAGGCCGGCGCTGCGAATGCTGCCATTGACACTGGAGAGCGTCACGCGCTCGCCGAGGTCACTGGCCTCGATGCCACCGTTCACCGAGGTGATGTCGCTGCCGCCGGCAATTCCCGTCACGATCACCTGCGTGCTGATGCCATGAAACTCGAGGGTGGCGCCGGCGGGCAGCTCGATGTCGAGATCGGACGGTCTCTCGACATCCCCGCCATTGCCCCAGCGGCTGGCCGAGCGGGGCATATCCACGGAGAATCGTGTCGATCCGCCGGAGGACTCCAGGCTGTAGCCCTCTGCCTCCTCGTCCAGCGTGCCGCGCACACGAAACTCGTTTTGCTGCGCGGGGCGGATTCTGACCTCACCACGCATGACATCCACCAGGACGCGTTCGTTGGGCGCCACCGTGCGGGTCTCGTCGATGGGTTCCTGGGCGCCAGCAGTGTTGACACCTAGGACGAGCAGGGACAGGGCAAGGCGGGGAAACAGGCGCATCGTGATCATCGTGGCTCTCCAGGGGGTCAGTAGTAACGCGTGTAACGCTCGGCGGTCTGAATGGCCTGGCGCAACGCCTGCAGGCGTTCACGGTGCAGGCGCTCCAGCTGCGCGAGCAGGTAAGGATCGTCAGGGAAGTCGACCAGGGCGGCATGCACCTGTGCGATGGCGGAGTCCCATTCCTGGCCCTGTGGCAGGTAGGCCTGCCCGGCAATGTCCGCCGCACTGCTGCGGGCCGTCTCATAAGCGTTCTGCCACTGGGCGTGCAGCGTGTCCGCCGCGACCGACACCGGGTTCCGCGCGGTGCCCGACTCCAGCGGCAGGCGCAGCGGGCTGAGCCACACGGCAGCAAGCACGGCGGCGGCCACCCAGAGACTCGTCTGCCTGCGCCAGCGCTGCTGTCGCCGGACAGGCAGACGAGCTGCCAGCGCGGGCCACAGATCCCGTGCCGGCGCCAGTTCGCGGGGCAGGGCGCGCACGGCCTTGTCCAGTGCCTCGTCCCGCGACTCGTCTGAGGGGGTGTCGTGTCCTGGGTGTTCATGCATCGCGCAGAATCTCCTTCAGCAAGCTGCGGGCGCGGTGGTAATGGGCGCGGGAAGAGCCTTCGGCAATGCCCAGCAGTCCCGCGATTTCCTGATGCGTGTGACCTTCCAGTGCAAACAGCACGAACACCGCGCGCGCCTGGGCCGGCAGCGCCGCGATGGCGCGTTCGGTGTCCTTCTCGTGCAGCACGACCCGTGTGTCCGGCACGCTGTCCAGGTCGTGCTCGTCCAGCAGCCGCGTGCCACGTTCACGCCGCCACAGGTCAATCGCGCAGCGCGTGGCAATGCTGTGCACCCAGGTGCTGAAGCTGCTTTCGTGGCGGAAGCCGGGCAATTGCTGCCACACCTTCAGGAACGTCTCCTGACAGGCGTCCTCGGCACGCGCATCGTCGGCCAGCAGGCGTCGACAGACGGTGTAGGCAGGGCCGATGAACTGGCGATGCAGCGCGCGGAATGCGTCGACATCGCCGGCCTGGGCGGCGCGAATCAGATTGCTGGCGTCTTCGGACATGGCCTTCCCGTGCATGCTGTTGCTCAATCAGACGCAGCATGCCGGGAAAACGTTTAGAGCAGTGAGGGAAAAACGCGATGGGATCAGTGACGGGTCGCGGCGGCGCCGTGTGGCTGGTTCAGACTGGCCTGCAGTCGCGCGATGCTGACCGGTAGCTCGGCGAAGGCCACCGGCGCGCTGAACTCGTAGCCCTGCTGGGCGCTGCACTGATGGTGCAGCAGGAAGTCGCTCTGCGCGGCAGATTCCACCCCTTCGGCCACCACGGTCAGCTCCAGTTGACGGCCCAGTGCGATCACTGCCGTGGTGATGGCACGGTCGCGCGGGTTGACCAGCAGGTTGTGCACGAAGGAGCGATCCACCTTGAGCTTGCTGACCGGCAGGCCGCTGAGGGTGCCGAGGGAGGAATGGCCGGTGCCGAAGTCGTCGATGGCGATGCCGACGCCCAGCGCCTTGAGCTGCTGCAGGATGCCGGTGGCCTGGCCGATGTTCTCCATCAGCATGCTCTCGGTGATCTCCAGTTCCAGCCAGCGAGCGTCCAGGCCGGTCTGGGTCAGAACGCGTTGGACGCGCTCGATCAGGCCGGGGTCGCGGAATTGCCGGGCCGAGAGATTCACCGACACGGTCTGCGCGTCGAAGCCGAGCTGCTGCAGTTCGCGCAACTGCTGACAGGCCTTGCGCAGAATGATCTCGCCCAGGGCTACGATCAGTCCGCTCTGCTCGGCCACGGGGAGGAAGGTCGCCGGCAGGCGTTCGCCGTCGGCATGCTGCCAGCGCGCCAGCGCCTCGAAGCCGGTGATGCGGTGTTCGCGCAGATCCACCAGCGGCTGGAAATGCACCACGAACTGCTCCTCGCGGATGGCCTGCTGCAGTTGCTCCTCCAGGCTCTGCCGGGCACCGATGCGCTGGTGCATGGCTTCGGAGAAATACTGGGCGTTGTTGCGGCCCAGCTCCTTGGCGCGGTACATGGCGAGATCGGCATTGCGCAGCAGCAGCTCGCCGTTCATGCCGTCCTCGGGGGCCAGGGTGATGCCGATGCTGGCACCGACGCAGACATCCTTGTCACGCAGCGTCACGGGCTCGCTGAGCGCGGCGAGGATCTTGCGCGCCACCACGGCGGCGGCATGGGAGTCGCGCTGATGACTCAGCAGCACGATGAACTCGTCACCGCCAAGGCGCGCCACGATGTCCTCGTCGCGCACATGGTGGCGAATGCGCTGGGCCACCGCGATCAACAGCTCGTCGCCCGCGTCGTGGCCCAGGCTGTCATTGATCTGCTTGAACCCGTCCAGATCGATGAACAGCAGGGCGAGCGCGGTGCCATGGCGGTTGACGTGGCGCAGCGCCTGGTCCAGATGATCGCGGAACATGCGGCGGTTCTCCAGGCCGGTGAGCGGATCGAAGTAGGCGAGGCGCTCCAGCTGCGTGTGCAGCTCGCGCTGCTGGCTGGTGTCCTCGATGGCGAAGACGATATGGGTGAGCCTGCCTTGGTCGTCACGCACCGGCGCGGCCGAAACGGCCTGCCAGAAACGCTCGCCGTTGCTGCGGGTGCTGGCCATGGTGAGGGACCAGGCCTCGCCGCGCTGCAGGCGCTCCCGCAGGCTGCAGTCGTGCTGGTCACGCAGGCTGGCATTGCTGACCAGTTCGCTGATGCTGCCCAGCAAGTGTTCGCGGCTGTGGCCGGTGATGTCGGCAAAGCGGGGGTTGACGTACTCGATGCGGCCGTTGGCGTCGGTGATCATCACCGCCCCGTGGCTCTGCTCGATGGCCGTGGTCAGCAGACGCATGGACTGGTCGGCCAGATGCTGGCGGGCCAGCATGTACAGGCTCAGCCCGACGGTGAGCACCATCAGGCCGGTGGTGAGCGCTTCGGAGAACAGCAGAGTGTCGCGGTTCTGGGCGAGTGCCGCGCGGTAGGCGAACCAGACACTGGTGAGGGCGGCGGCCAGCGCCGCCGCGCAGATCAGGACGGCCAGCAGGCGATTGTGACGCTTGGCGAAGCGGCCCCGATAGGACGACCTGTTCATGCGGCTGCGCTGCCTTTCTTCTAGTGTTTGCTCAGGAATTCCAGCAGCGCTTTCTTGGTGTGCAGACGGTTCTCCGCTTCATCCCAGACGACCGAATTCGCGGCATCCATCACCTCGGCCGAGACTTCCTCGCCACGATGCGCCGGCAGGCAGTGCAGGAACAGCACATCGCTGCTGGCGTGGGAGAGCAATTCCTTGTTGATCTGGAAGCCGGCGAACTGCTGCAGGCGCTTCTCGCGCTCGGCCTCGTGACCCATGGACGTCCAGACATCCGTGGCCACCAGGTGGGCGCCGCGTACCGCTTCCACCGGATTGCGCACGATCTGCACGCGAGAGCGCGAACGCTCCAGCAGCCAGGCGTCGGGCTCGAAGCCCTCCGGGCAGGCGATGCGCAGCTCGAAGTCGAACTGCTCGGCCGCGTTGATGTAGGACTGGCACATGTTGTGGCCGTCGCCGACCCAGGCCACGGTCTTGCCCTGGATGTCGCCGCGGTGTTCGAAGAAGGTCTGCATGTCGGCC
>CAYQBR010000130.1:0-4189 GCA_964415735.1 uncultured Klebsiella sp.
CAGGGTCAGGCTGTACAGGGCTTTTCTTTTCATTGTTCACTCCTGTCAAAGCACTAGCGTGTTGGGTAAGGTAAGACGGTTGCGACTGCCGGCATTCTTGACCGATCAGACGCCCCGAAGGTAACCCCGTGCTCCGCACTTGTCCAGTTTGAAAAGGCGTTCGACCTGGCGCGAACGATCACTCCCATGGCCGGCTTCACGCATCGACTTGACCGTTATCTGCATCAGACTCTGCACCTGCCGCGCAGCACCGTGCGGGCATTGCTGGCGCAGGGCCGTATCGTCGTGGACGGTCAGGTGGCCCATGCGGGCAATCAGCAGGTGGATCAATTCGCGCGGGTGACAGTGGACGGCGAGGCACTGCCCTGTGTGACGCCCGTGTATCTGAAACTGCACAAGCCGGTGGGCGTGCTCTGTGCCACGCGCGATGCCGAGCACAGCACCGTCATCGATCTGCTGCAGCATCCGGCGCGCGATACCCTGCATCTCGTGGGTCGTCTCGATCGGGCCAGCTCGGGCCTGGTGCTGCTGACCAACGATGGGCGCTGGTCACGCGCGCTGATGGCCCCCGACGCCGCTGTGGAAAAGGTCTACGAAGTGCGTGTGCGGGACCGGCTCACGCAAGAGATGGTCGAGGCCTTCGCGGTCGGCATGCACTTCGCTTACGAGGACATCACCACCCTGCCCGCGCGCCTCGAGATCCTCGACGACACACTGGCACGCGTCACCCTGGTGGAGGGCCGCTACCACCAGATCAAGCGCATGTTCGGCCGCTTCCGCAACCCGGTGCTGACGCTGCACCGAGTGCGAATCGGTGCTGTGACGCTGCCGGCGGATCTCGCCGAAGGCCGCAGTTGCGCGCTCGACGCGCAGGAGCTGCGCGACAGCGGCGCTTTCTGGTTGACCTGACACCTCTGCTTGCTACCATGCCGGCGCCCGTCAACATTCAACAGTGACATTCATCGTCACGAGGTCCCTGCAATGAAATTGAAAGCTCTGAGCCTGGCATGTCTGCTGGGTCTGGCCGCCACGGCCGCCATCGCACAGGAAGAGGTGCGCCTGAATCGCAGCATCGAGACTCTTTCGAAGGGAGAGCCCGTATTCGGCCTGTTCTCCGGCGATTTCTCGCTGGCCAATGCGCGCGCCCTGGCACGTTCCAACCTGGACTATGTGCTGATCGACATGGAGCACACCGCCTTCAACATGGAAACCCTGCAACAGTTCCTGCTGGGCATGACCGACGCCCAGCGCATCGCCGAGCAGGGCCACACCCAGATGCGCACCACGCCGATCGTGCGTCTGCCGGCCAACGGCCGCAATGATCCCGAGTGGATGGTGAAGCAGATTCTGGACATCGGCGCCTTCGGCATCATGTTCCCCTATGTCGAGAATGCCGAGCAGGCCCGGCGCGCCG
This sequence comes from uncultured Klebsiella sp., assembly GCA_964415735.1. Lineage (GTDB taxonomy): Bacteria > Pseudomonadota > Gammaproteobacteria > Pseudomonadales > Pseudohongiellaceae > UBA5078. The sequence goes on from CAYQBR010000130.1 coordinate 1,415, forward strand.
TGTCAGCCATGCGCTACCCGCAGCCGCGCGGGTCGCAGATCATGGAGCCCGTGGGCGTGCGCGGTTCCTCGCCGGGTGTGGCCACCTGGTTCTGGGGTGTGCCCGACTACACGCAAAGAGCGGACACCTGGCCCCTCAATGAACGCGGCGAGCTGCTGACCGTGCTGCAGATCGAATCCGCGGAAGGCGTGCGCAATGCCGAAGCCATCATGACCACGCCGGGCGTGGGCGCGATCTTCGTCGGCCCGGCCGACCTGTCGATGAACATGGGCCTGCCGGGCAATCACCCGGAAGTGCAGGAAGCCATCGCGAGCGTGGTTGAATTGTGCAAGCAGCACAATGTGCCCTGCGGCATCACCACCAATGCGGGGGACATCGTGCAGCGTCTGGAACAGGGGTTCCTGATGCCGACGGTAGGTTACTGGGGCGACGCCGGCATCTCCGGCAGCACCGAGGCCACCCTGCGCATCGCGCGCGAGGCCGCCGGTCGCAGCGACTGACGCGGCGCGCTCAGGGCGCCGTGCAGTGGGCTGCCGTCGGCGCCACGCCGGAGCCCAGGGCCACGGGGGCCGGGGCCTGATAGGGGTTGATGGGACGCGACTGGCCGTGATCGACCAGCAGCAGCAACAGCACCAGGATCAGGCTCAGGTCGCCCACACGCGGACGACTGGCTTGCAGCAAGGCCAGCATCAGCGCCCTCCTCCTGCCGCGCTGCCGCCGGCCGGCAGCAGGGGCAGCAACAGCAGCGGTCGCAGGCGGATGCCCAGCAGCGAGCCTGCGAACGCCGCCACGAACCACGCCCAGCCGTGCAGACTGCCGGTGGACACGCCACTGAAGAACGCCCCCACATTGCAGCCCAGCGCCACGCGGGCGCTGTAGCCCAGCACCAGCCCCGCCAGCAGCACCACCAGCCAGCTGCGCGGGGTGAGCGGCGCCACTTGCGGATCGGGCACGGCACGCCAGCGCATGACCAGGAAGGCGCCGAGAATCAAACCAATGTTGGTCAGTGAGGTGACATCGGTCAGCAGTGACTGGCTGAGGCGTTCCGCATGGGCCGCGCTGCCCCAGAACGCCGTGCCGCTCAGATCGGCGCCTGCTGCACTGGCCAGTTTTGCTCCCCACAGTCCCAGCCCGTACACCACGCCCCAGGACTGTCCGGCAATCACCAGATTCAGGATCGCCAGCAGGGCGATGAGCGCGGCCGCCAACCACAGACGTCGCGGCGGCAAGCGCTTGCCCGGCAGGGCGCGCCGCAGGGCAATGGCCGCCAGCACGCCCAGACCCAGCAGCGTCATGATCAGACCACCGGTGGTCCCGAACTGCCCCTGGAGGGTGAGCAGCGGCAACACGCCCAGGCTGCTCCACCACGCCAGATGCAGGGTGCCGAAGAAACTTCCGGCCACGAAGCCGACCAGGGCCACCAGGGCGATGGCATTGCCGCTGCCGGCATTCACCAGCGTTCCAGAGCCACACCCCATCACCAGCTGCATGGCGGCGCCAAAGACGAAGGCCGCCACGACCATGGCCAGGCCGATGGGCGCATGCGCCCCATTGAGCTCGGTAGGGAAGCTCGCCAGCAGAGGCATGGCGACGCAGGCCGTGAGGCCGATGGCGAGAAACTGTGCCAGCAAACCACGCGCATCGCGCTCGGTGACCAGCGTGCGCCAGGGGCCGGCAAAACCGAAGCGAAGCCCCTCCAGCGTGAGACCGAAGCCAAGCCCGACCAGCATGAGCAAGGCGGCACGCGGCCCCGCCATGGCGAAGGTGAGAAAGACGACGAGCAGTGCCAGCAGCACCAGGGCGGCCCGGCGCGGGGCCGGATTGACGATGGAAGAGGTCATGGATCAGGCGCCGAACAGAGTCCCGATCCAGTCCGTGGTCATCTGCCAGTAATGGCGCAGCGCACTCGGCTGATTGTCCATGGGGCGCGCCTGCAGACTCCATTCCGTCATGCTCTCGGCATAGAGGCGCGTATTGGGCACATTCTGCAGCTCGCTCAGGATGAACCAGTTCACGGCCGCCTGATGCCCGGTGTTGCAGAAGGACACCGTGACGGGCGCGTCAGACTGGGGATAGGCCGCGCGAATCGCGCTGACCTGGGCCCGAGGCTTCAAGCGGGCGCCATCGAAGAAATTCTCGAAAGCCAGATTGCCGGCGCCGCGAATGGTGCCGGGCAGTCCGGTGCTGGCCTGCAGCCCCTGGAAGAAGCTCGGCTGCCGCGCATCGATGAGGCGGGCACCGCCATTGGCCACCAGCGCTTCCACCTCGGCAGTAGTCACGCGCCAGTCATTGCGCCACTGCGGGGTGAACTGGGAGGGCGTGACAGTGACCGGATCGGTACTCACCGGCATCCCTGCCGCCGTCCAGGCCGCAAGGCCGCCATTGAGGATGGCGAGATCCTGCACGCCCAGGGATTTCAGCGTCCAGTACACCCGGGCCGCCGCGCCGAAGTCTGCGGCGTTGCTGCCCTGATGCACCACCACTACGGGCGTGTCCGCGGTGATGCCGAGTCGCTGCACCAGCGCGGTCAGCGCGCCCGGCTCCGGGAGCTGGCCGGGATTCTCCTGCGGGCCGCGGAACAACGCATAGGGCGCTGCCACCGCGCCGGGGATATGGCCCGCGGCATGCTCGCCCGTGACCTGCAGCACCCGCGTCTGCGGCACCCGCGCCAGGATGGACGCGAGCTGCTGCGGTTCCATCAGGCGATGCCAGCGTTCAGGCGCAGCCCAGGTCGGACTTGCCGTGCAGACCAGCACCGCGCAGAGCAACAGGGAA
>CAYQBR010000131.1:0-4183 GCA_964415735.1 uncultured Klebsiella sp.
GGTCTCAGTGGTCGTGAATGGGGTAATCGTACTGTGAATTGGGGTAAATAACCAATCCATTACCCTGATAAGCTAATGATTACCCCGTTTGGCATCCTTTCGCTCGAGGGCTGTCAGACACTGGAATCTGAATTCGCTATTCCGGACTACGTCGCTCAGAACCGCAGCCCCCTCTGCTCCGGCGTCCACCGCGCCAGATGGATCTGCGCCACCCCCAGCCCCAGGCCCCGCACCCACTTCGCACAGGTGTCCAGCGTGCTCCAGGTCTTGATGGCGCCCGCCGAGGTGGTGGGCGTCACCGTGTCATTGGGGGGGCTTCCACGTGAAAGCGGCTGCCATCGGCGATGATGCGCAGCTTGCGCACTGCGCCGGCCTTGATCAATGCGCGCAGATGGGTGTCGACAAAACAAGAAGGGAATTGGTGCCCGGGCAGGCTGTAAATAGTTTGTTCAACGTTTTGATATTTAAGACTTAAATCTAATTCAAACTTTTGAAGCACCCCCAAAAGCACCCCCAGAAACGTCCAGTTGCTTGGTTCAAGTCCTGATGCAGCTGGACATTGCAGGAATTCAAATGGGTCTGACTGCTGAGAAACTCACTCCAGATACCGCGACAATAGCCGCCTTGTTGCAGCCACGCGCTCGACAGGAAATGCCTGATCGGTGACGAGACGTTTGTCGCTGGTGATGAGGCAGGAGCGGTCCTCATCGTTGATCCATGCCTTGCAAGAATCCGGTCTGTGAAATTCGTCGTGCCAGAAGTCGACCGTTTCCTGACTATGTGCGAAGTATATTTCACCGGGCAGAGTGTATGCCGGATCGGAAGTAAACGCTGAAATATTCTGTTGAGAACGCCACCAGGAAATTAGCTCGTCGGTAGATAGTGCCGGGAACCAGAACATCTCAAGCTGACCGAAGTTCAGCTCCACGAAAACTGCCAATTCGCTCTTGCAGCGACGCTTTATTGCCGGGTCCATCTTCGTCAATTCACTCTGTTTCATGTTCCTGGCTCTGATCCTGGATTGCAGGGGAGGTTTGTTTGCCGCCCGTGCTCACAGGCGCATTTCCTTTTGTCCAGGCGTCCAGCGCGACAGATTGATCTGCGCCACGCCCAGCCCCAGGCCGCGCACCCATTTGGCACAGGTGTCCAGCGTGCTCCAGGTCTTGATGCCGCCGCTGGTGGTGGTTGCTGTCACGGTGTTCGTGGCGGTGTCTGCCTCGACATGAAACACGCTGCCATCGGCGATTATGCGCACTTTGCGCACGGCGCCTGCCTCGATCAATGCCCGCAAGGTTTTCTCATTCATCGCTGGCCTCGTCAAACAGGGCGTGCTGCTCGGGGATGGAGATGCCCTTGGACGCGCAGTGCTGGCGGATCAGCACTTCAATCAGGTTGGCGATGGAGCGGTGTTCCCGCAGGGCCGCAATGCGCGCGGCTTCCTTGATGCGGGGGTCGATACGCAGGTTCAGGGTGGCGGTCTTGGATGGGCTCATGATGCGTCTGCCGGTGGGGTGATAGTAGAGGCATTGTAACGCAGAAGTGTTGAATTGGAAGTTGGGTAATGATCCTGCTGGTGATTGATGGGCAGATGTCGCTTCGTGGCCGCAGCGACACGCGAGCGATTAGTCTGGTGGCCTTGATATCTGGATGCCGCCACGCGATATTGCCGAGCAGCCCTGCAGAGCGGATCGTTCTAGGGCTGATGCCATCGGCTTCAGCTATCTCGCCGACCCATTGAGCTGCAGGGCTCCTCCGACTGGAATCTTGATCCGCCTTCCAAGATCGATGTGACGCTAACATTCCCAGGAGTAGCCGAGTTACTTCGGTGACATCCTGATCTGCACTTCCACACAGTCCGAGGATCAATGTGCCTCGGTTTGTCTCCCGGAAAGGCACTTCATTTGGTCGATGTGTGCGTCGCGCCGTATTTCACCAATCTTGACCTTATCTTGGTGCCGCACGACTTGGGTTATTCCTGATGATGATGCGAGCCGCACACTCCATTTCGTTGCAAACACCCTTATCTGAACCTTATCTATTCGTGACTTGGACTTTCGTTGATTGATCCAAGGTCGCGCGCAATGAATCGAGCGTGCTCTGGATCGCATCCATTTTCCACTGGAACTCATGAATGACTGATCGCCGATCCTTGATGTCGCTGCCAAAATCGTGAGGCAATTAGAATTCAGCAATCTTGTGGTTAACTTGAGGTTTCACGACTTCGGTTTTGCCGCGACTTCTCTCATCCAAATTACCCTTCCCGGAACCTTACCTGCGCCACAAGGAAACTTGCCGTTATCTTGCCGTTATCTTGCCGTTCCAAGACTTGGGTTTTTCCGGCATTGATCAATCAAGATTGCCGCAGTGCGTTCACCATCCTCACCAATGCTGCCAGTTTGCTGTCAGATTCGTCGCCCATTGAGGTATGTCGTGGTCGTTCAGTCGAGCTTTGCAGCAGTACCTCCTCGGGCATTTTTCCCTTGTCTAAACCTTGGGTGTCGATGATCTCGGTTCTTCTCGGTCTTCCCCCTTTGGCTCCATTGATTCGCGATTGCTGCTTTCCCTCCTCAGTCTTGGGGCCTGTCGAAAGGCCTCCGTGGAATTTGCAGCGTCCCCGACGGTAGAGCGCCTTTTGTCTGCACGGTTCCCCGTTCTTCTTTTTCGCGTCGCAGTAGTCACGCCGAACGTAGTCATCGCGAATAGTCTTTCGAGGCTCAGGAACTGGGGTTTTCTGAAAAGGATTCGTGCCGCGATAGTTTTCCATGCTGGATGCCTCCTGGTTTCTTATGGCGATAGTGTTGTCAATCGATGTGCTGCCCGAAGTCCCGGCGCTCCTTTTCTTGTAGCTCTCGGGTCTTTGCATCTCTCAAAGTGTTGACCTTTGGTCTGCCGAACGAGAAATCGTTGGTGCTGGGTGGCCGACTTCCCTTGTGCCGCGTTTTGGCTAGGTAGCTCAGGTGGTAGAACGCTTTTTTCAGAGACTCAAAGTCTGTTCTTGCGACCATGTGTGACTCTGTGAAGCGGGGCTGTGGATAGTTGCGGTCATCCAGTATCTTTGCCACAAGATCCTGCAGCCCGAAGTGTGTTCGGACCAGATTGCCATCCAGGAACAACGTGACGTGGTAGTGCGGAATTCCACTCTTGCCTGTCTCTCGAGCCCAGCCGCCGCCAACTCTGGCCAATTTGTATTTCCGCTTCAGGCGCTTTTTGAAAACGTCCATCAGTCTGGAAATTCCTGTGTTCAGTGGCGCAGGGTCATGAAGACGCATGACGAACTGGACGACGAGCACGCGGCTGTGACAGCTCAACATGTGCCCCAGGTTGCGATCAATGGCCGCCAGTATCTGGACATAACATCCTTGTAGCTTCGAGGCGTTCGTATTGATGGGGAATTCACGTCCGTTGAGCGTCACCGTATTACTCATGGTGACAGTCTTCATGCGGATTGAAGCCAGTCATGACATCCCTGTCACAAGGCTGGTTCATCAAGAGATAGATAATAGTAAAAACCGGGCCGCCAGCTTTTTGAAAAAAGTTCTGCGGACCAAGCAGTGCGCAGCTTGCGCTCATGTCGAAAGATCGAAAAGAGGGGTGGAATTTCGGAATCGCGGAAATCAGTTGCAGACGGCTCATGATTCGTCAACCTTTCGCTCTGCACGTGCAGCTTCTGAGATTCGAGCAAGACGATCAAATCCGGAAATTTCCAGCGCGATGGATGATGAATTGGTACGAGAGATAGGCCGAGGGCGAACAGGGAATAGTGCACAGGAATTTGATGTGCATGCCTCAACCTGCTGGCGCCAGGTGCCGTTGCCCGGCGCGGGATCGTAGATACACTCCCGGCATTTCTGATTGACGAAACGTCGAAGACCCTTCGGAGCGGAGGAGGTGATCATTGCTTTTCTCCCTCCTTGACTGCCTGCCGACTGGTGGCAATCTGGTCTTCGATCCAGTTGTCGAGCTCGGCTTCGACCCAGCCGACAGCGCGGCCACCGAGAGCAACAGGGGAGGGGAATTTACCTTCGGACACTCGCAGGTAGATCGTGCTGCGGGAGAGTCCGGTGCGGGCTTTTACATCGGGAAGTCTGAGGAACGTGCTGGCCATGTTTGCGCCTCCTGGGGCGGTTTTGAACATGGCGCTGATCTTGATCTGGAGGGTACTTGTAAAATCCGAATTCGGATT
>CAYQBR010000132.1:0-1315 GCA_964415735.1 uncultured Klebsiella sp.
TGCCCCGCGCCAATTACATGCCCTTCCCGTTCCAGATCGTGCAGTCCCCCGAGCACGTGGTCATGGCTTATGAGTTCGCCAGCGCAAACCGCATCGTCTACATGGACCGCCCCGACTTCGCCGCCCCGGTGCCGAGCTGGATGGGCCATTCGCTGGGCCGCTGGGAAGGCGACACCCTGGTGATCGACGTGACCGAGCAGATGCCGGACACCTGGCTGGACCACTCCGGCAATCACCACACCGAGCAGCTCAAGGTGACCGAGCGTTACACGCATCTGAGCCGCGACGTCATCCAGTACGAAGTCACGCTGGAAGACCCGGGCGTCTACACCCGCCCGTGGAGCATGAAGATGCCTCTTTACCGCCGCCTGGACGAGAACGCCCAGCTGCTGGAATTCAAATGTGTCGAGTTTGCCGAGGAGCTGCTGTACGGCCATCTCGTGAAAGGTGCCGAGCGCACCGAACCCTGAGGAGACCCTGACATGAAGCACAAGAGCATTCGCAAGACTCTCGCCCGCGCCGTCGCCCTGATCCTCGCGGGCGCCGCCCTCGCCCCGGCCCACGCTCAGGACGCCTACGTGGCGCCGCGCACGGCCGACGGCCAGCCCGACCTGCAGGGCGTGTGGGCCAACAACAGCACCACGCCACTGCAGCGTCCGCTTGAATTCGCCGATCGCGCCACCCTGACTGACGAGGAATTCGCGGCCCTGGCGGCGCGCGCCGCCGAGATCGAGGCGGGCACGGGCGACGCGCTGTTCGGCGACGGCTTCCTGAGCGCCGCCATCTCCGGCACCGTGGAATCCTACGACCCTTCCACCGGCAATTACGACCAGACCTGGATGGCCAGCCGCACGCTGGAGAACCGCACCTCGCTGATCGTCGACCCGCCCAACGGCCGTCTGCCGGAAATGCTGCCCGCCGCGCGCGAGCGCATGGTGGCGGAGATCCAGGAGCGTCGCGCGAACCCGTCCGATTCCTACACCTCGCGCCCGCTGCAGGAGCGCTGCATCACCTACGGCATGCCCTATATGCTGGCCGGCTACAACAGCTACTACCAGATCGTGCAGAGCGCCACACACGTGGCGATCATTCAGGAGATGATCCACGACGTGCGCCTGATTCCGCTGGATGCGGGGCCTCACGTGGACGAGAAAATCCGCCTGTGGCACGGGGATTCCCGCGGCTGGTTCGAGGGTGACACCCTGGTGATCGAGACGCGCAATTTCTCGGACGCCAGCGAGTTCCGCGGCTCACGCGGCAACCGGGTGTTCAAGGAGCGCTTCACGCGCACGGCGCATGACAATCTGCAGTACGA
>CAYQBR010000132.1:1415-4124 GCA_964415735.1 uncultured Klebsiella sp.
CGCGTTATAGTACGGGCCACCCAAGAACGACTGCCGTCGCCATAACAAGAACAGGACACCCGTCCCCCATGCGCCACGTGAATCTCGCCGTTGTACTGCTTGCCACCCTTTTCGTCCTGCTTGGCTCCTCGGTTTCCAGCCCTGCACTCGCCCAGACCCCATTCTCCATGGAAGTCAAGCCCGAGTACCTGAAGGAAGTGCTGCCCATCGCCGACACCTTCTCCGAGAAGGAAGGCGGCGAGGCCCCCGTCTATCGTGGCTACCGCGTCAACCCGGACACCGGCGTGCAGGAGCAGGTCGGCTTCGTGTTCCTGACTGACGATTACCCGCCCGAGCAGCGCGGCTATGCCGGCCCCATCGACATGCTGATCGGCATGGACATGAACGGCGTGGTCACCAGCATGAAGGTGCTGGACTACTACGAGTCCTATCTGTTCTCCCGCGGCGACTTCATCGACAACTCCGTGTTCCTCTCCCAGTTCCGCCGCAAGCCCATCACCGATCAGTTCCGCCTGGATGTCGACATCGACGGTCTGTCCAGCGCCACCGCCACCAGCGCCGCGATGTCGCGCAGCGTGGGGGAAGTGGCCCGCAAGGTGGCCCGCGCCTACCTGAACTTCGGCGCCGGCACGGCGGAAGAGCAGATGACCATCGACAATACCCGCGCCCTGCTGGAACCCTACAGCTGGCAGGACCTGATCGATCAGGGCGTGATCCGCCAGATGACGGTGAAGTCGGCCGAAGGCAATGACATCACCATGGCGGTGACCTATATCGGCAAGCGCGCCATTGGCGAGTTCATGGTGGGCCGCGAGGCTTTCGAGCTGGCCGAGGCCGATGCCACCTTCCGCTCCGGCGGCGGCGCGATCCTGCTGCTGGCCCCGAGCGGCCCAGGTGCGGGTGACGGCTTCCGCCAGTTCCCCATGTCCATGCAGCAGGGCGAGACCATCCGCCGCGTCGCCGGCACGCGCTTCGGCAACATGGGCATGGCCACCGAGGGCCTTGTGGCGGGTCATGCGAATTACGCCGTGTCGCTCACCGTGCATCCGGATTTCGATGTCACTCAGCCCTTCAACCTGATCTATCACACCCCCGGCGGCGGGGGCGATGTGGCGCTGGAGTACCAGGTCACCGGCGTGGGCCTCACGCTGGCGCGCGGCGAGCCGGTGCTCTCGGCGGAGCAATTGCTGGAAGCCCAGCTGGCCGACGCCGGCTTCTTCGAGCGCCTGCGTCTGGCGCCGCCCTGGGGCGTGGTGCCCTGGGTGGATGTGATCCTGTTGTCGATCCTGCTGGGTTTCGTGCTGGCGGCCTTCTTCAGCAAGAACGCCGTGCTGCGCTGGGGCACGATGACGGCCACCATGCTCTATCTGGGCTTCTACAAGAACGGCTTCCTGTCGGTGTCCCATATCGCCAACGTGATCAAGATGGGCCCGGAGATGATCACCAACAATCTGCCCACGCTGATGATCGTGCTGTTCACGCTCATCACCACGCTCATCTGGGGCCGCGTGTTCTGCTCCTCGCTCTGTCCGTTCGGGGCGGTGCAGGATTTCATCGCGCGCTTCGCGCCGAAGAAGTGGCAGATCAAGGTGCCGCAGAAGCTGCATGACAACGCGATCTACGTGAAGTACGCCATCCTGGCGCTGATCCTGGGCACGGCGTCCGTCAACGCCAACGCCAGCATCTTCCAGTACTTCGAGCCCTTCGGCACCCTGTTCTTCTTCAGCCCGTCCGTGCTGCTGTGGGCCATTCTGCTGGTGATCCTGGCGGCCTGCTTCGTGGTCGAACGCGCCTACTGCCGCTATGTCTGCCCGCTGGGCGCGGCGCTGGGAATCATCGCGCTGGTCAGTCCGCGCCGCATCGCCCGCGTGCCGCAGTGCAGCACCTGCAAGGTGTGCGAGCAGGCCTGCCCTACTGGGGCGATCCGGCGCGAGAAGATCGACTTCAAGGAATGCGTGCGTTGCGATGTCTGCGAGACCAAGCTCATCGAGAAGGCAGGCACCTGCCGGCATTCCGTGGATGAAATCGAGCGTCGTCGCAAGGCGAAGCAGGCCATTCCGGTCGTGAACATCGTCGAGCCCGTTTCCGCCTGAAACGGGCCATCAACCTTCGGGAGCAAGCAATGAAGAAGCACAACTACATGGCAGCGCCGCTGCTGGCAGCCGTTCTGGGTCTGGGCAGTCTGGGCGCGCAGGCGCAGTCGGCGGATGAGGGCTGGGTGCGCCTGATCGATGGCGCCAACGGCATGGACAATTTCACCGTGGTGGGCGATGCCAACTGGAGCGCCACCGATGGCACGATTCAGGCCACCGAGGGCTCCGGGGCGTCCTTCCTGCTGACCAAGGAGTCCTATTCCAACTTCCTGCTGACCGTGGAGTTCTTCGTGAGCGAGGACGCCAACAGCGGCGTCTACATGCGCTGCCAGGACCCGGCGGCCATCACCGACCGCAGCTGCTATGAAGCCAACATCTTCGACCAGCGCCCCGACCTGACCTTCGGCACCGGCGGCATCGTGCACATCGCGCCGGTGGCCGAGCCCTTCCCCAAGGCGGGCGGCCAGTGGAACACCTATCAGATCACCATGGATGGCGAGCACATGACGGTAGTGCTCAATGGCGTGCAGACGGTGCACGCGATGGACGGCCAGTTCGCCAGCGGCCCGATCGCCCTGCAGTGGGCGCGCGGCGTGGTGCGCTTCCGCAACGTCTC
>CAYQBR010000133.1:0-4091 GCA_964415735.1 uncultured Klebsiella sp.
AGGCATAGAATCCGGCTCACCTCGCTCAGGAACGCCTGCCCATCGTGTTGCCACCTCGCCTCAGCATCATCATTCCCGTGCTCAATGAAGCGCGCAGCCTGCAGGCGCATCTGCCGCTGCTGCAGTCGGCGCGTGCCGCCGGGCACGAACTCATCCTGGTGGATGGAGGCAGCACGGACGATGGCCCAGCCTTGGCCGCGCCCTTGGTGGACAAGCTGGTGCACAGTCCTGCGGGCAGGGCCGCCCAGATGAACGCAGGGGCCGCGCAGGCCAGTGGCGACGTGCTGCTGTTCCTGCATGTCGACACGCGTTTGCCTGAAGGTGCCATCGCGCTGCTGCAACAGGCGTTCGTGCAGCCCGCCGTGCAGTGGGGGCGCTTCGATGTGCGCCTCAGTGGCGCGCACCCGGCGTTCCGGGTGATCGAGACCCTGATCAATCTGCGCTCGCGGGTGTCGGGCGTGGCCACGGGCGATCAGGCGCTGTTCCTGCGGGCAGGGCTGTTTCACGCCATCGGCGGCTTCCCGGCCATCCCGCTGATGGAGGACGTGGCCATCACCAAGACCCTGCGCCGGCTTTCCCGGCCGCTGTGCCTGCGCAAGCGGGTGACGACCTCCAGTCGCCGCTGGGAACAGCACGGCATCGTGCGCACAGTGCTGCTGATGTGGTGGCTGCGCCTGTTGTATGTGTGCGGGGTGAGCCCGGCCAGGCTCCGCGACATGTACTCGAAGAAGAATCGACAAGCCAATGAATGAAAAGAGAAAAGTGCCATTTCCAGAAGCCGTGACGGCGGTCTTCGCCAAGACGCCTCGGCGTGGCGCGGTGAAAACGCGTCTGCAGCCACTATTGGGGGAAGAAGGCGCACTTTCCCTGCACAAGTCCTTGATTCAGTTCGTCTTTAGTAATCTTGAGGCGGCGGCGCTGTGCCCGCTGGAATTCTGGGTGGCGGTGGGCGATGGCGCGCTGGAAGGTGATTCCTTGCATGAAGAAGTGTTCACATCCATTTGTAATGTAAAGGATATATACAAGCAGTCCGACGGTGATCTCGGCGCCCGCATGGCGGATTGTGCGCGTCAGGTGCTGCAGCGGGCACACAGCGTGGTGCTGGTGGGGGCCGACTGCCCGGCGGTGGACGGCGCCTATCTGCAGCAGGCGCTGCAGCATCTGCAGGACGGCGCGAACATCGTGTTCGGTCCGGCGGAGGATGGGGGCTATGTGTTGCTGGGCCTGCGTCACGTGCCGGACTGCCTGTTCGTCGACATGCCCTGGGGCAGTGAGCAGCTGATGCAGATCACCCGCGAGCGGATGCGGGCGGCGGGGCTGAGCTGGGTGGAACTGGAACCGCGCTGGGATGTGGACAGGCCGGAGGACTTGCCGCGCTGGGAGGCGCTCAGACCAGCTCTTCGCGCTGCAGGAAGGTGACGAAGCGGTTGATGATGATCTGATTGGCGCGCTGCAGGTCGACGAAACGGCAGCCGCACATCGTCTGGTCGCGGTCCTTGTTGTACTCGTAGTAGACGATCTCGAGCTTCACGTCGAGGTTCTGTTCCTGCGCCTGAATCTGTATGAAGGCGTCGAAACTCTCGTTCATCTGCAGTTCCGGATCGACCTTGCCAGGAAACGACACGCGGATGCCCGTGGCCGACATGTTGATCACCCGGCCGTGCAGGAAGCCTTCACGCTCGGGCGAGCTGAACCGCACCGTGGTGGCCATGCTGCCGGGCACATAGGCGCGGAAGGCCTCGCGGCGCTGCAGGTAGAGCATCTTGGCGGGGAAGGGCACCTGGTAGTAGATGCCATCGGCGTTGCGCAGCACGCGGCCGCGCACCAGGTCCTTGGCGTGCACCTTGATGCCGTTGATGCTGGCGCGGATGCTGAACGGCACGCCGTCCTCGATCTTGCGGTGCCCGTCGCGGGGAGTCACTTCGTCCATCAGGAAATAGCGTTCGGCCAGATTCGCGTCAAGAATCATGGTGTTGTAGAGCTGCGCGCCGTTGTCGAACTGCACGTTCACACTGCTGCGCTCTGCCTGCAGCGACCGCAACACGCCGAAGATGTCGCCTGCGCCGTAGTAATAGCGATCTGGTCCGTCGTTCAGTGCCATTTACGCTTCTTGTTCTGTTGTCAGGCCTTTGCAAGGGCCCGTGATTCCGTCTGTTTGTTGGTGCCGCCGTGACTGGTGTAGACGCTGGTCTGCCCTGTCTTGCCCTGCAGGATATCCAGCACGTGGCGATTGCTCAGCCGGCTGCGGTGCACGATGGCGCCATTGATATCAGTGAGTTCGGCGCAGGCTTTCAACTTCTGCTGCAACGCGTCGTGCAGTGCTCCGAAACCGGCTTCCCGGCAGTAGTTGCGGAGGGCCTGATTGTCATCGGAGTGGCCGAAAGATGCCAGCATTTTTCTTCGCGTGTCATCGTTTCGTTCGATCTCGGCCAGCAGCTGCGCCTTCTCCATCAAGATCCGGTTCAAGGCGTCGATATCCCTTGCCACCAGTTGCTCGCGCTCGTGCTTGAGCAGGGCGGCCAGCTGGTCGGCGTTCTGCAGGTCCTTTTGCAGCAGGCTCTGAAAGGAAGTGTCGCTCATGCGTCCCCCGTTTGGCAGCCCTCTGGCTGCGCATTGATCAGAAGTTACCCCCATGACCGGGCCCGCAGGCGGGTGCGTTCAAGGAGGGTGGTGATTGCCGGAATCAGGTCAGTTCTGGGTTCAGAGTTCTGACTCGAAGCCGAGTATGCGTTCTGCGATGCGATCGTAGTTGAACTGATACTGGCCGTTGGCGATCTGATTGCGGAGCTCGGTCACACGGGACTTGTCCACATCGGGGAGTTGCTGGATATGCGCTTCAAGACCCCGCAGATCGATGGCCTGGGAGCTGATGTGCACCGTGTCGCCGCCAGAGGCGCGCGCGGATTTCTGCGTGGCCACCGAGCTGAGCGAAACGGGTGTCACGCCGCTCGCGCCGGTGCGCTTGTCCGTCGCTGTCTGGGTTGCGTTGCTGCCTATCGTGCTTACAGTCATGGCATCTACCTTGGTTTGCGGGGTGTATCGAGTGTCGACGGGGTCGTTTTACCCCAATTGCCCGACAAGCTCAAATACTCTCCCTGTTGTTGGCGACCGCTGGCAGAAAAACTTTAGGGGTCTGCCACATTATTTTCATGAATCAGAAGCCGACACTGGCCTGGCCGTGGCCGGTGACGGTGGCCTGCACCACATTGTCCGAATTGGTGTTGCGCACGGTGATCTGCTTGCCCAGCTCGCCGTTCTGCAGCGCCACGCCCTGCTGGCGGATCTCGATGGCGCCGGCGCGGGCGGTGATCATCACGGTGTCTCCGCGCTTGACGAGGATTGGCGCGGCCAGGGCCTCGCGTGCCAGTGGCATGTTGGCCTGCACCGAGCGCTTCACTTCCATGCCCACAGCTTCGTCCGGCGAATGCAGATAAGTGCTGCGCAGGGTGGAGACGTCGATCTCCGTCATCAATACGTCGTTCTGGCCGAGCACCTCGCCCCGGGCCAGAGGCCGGGCGCTGGTCAGCACGTGTTCGAACACGCGCACGGTGACGGGCACGTAGCGCGTCCAGGGCGCAGAGCCGGCGCAGTCCACCTTCACGTTCACGCGGCCGATGGGGCGCTGGTTCTGGTTGATCTGGGCCTGCAGGGGCTGTTCGCACACGGGAATCTGCAGGCGCGCATCGAGCGTGCCGAGCTGGATCTCGACGCGGCGCGACAGATCCTCGCCATCGCCGCCGCCGCGCAGTTCGGAGGGCGCGAAGAAGGATTCCATGTAGCCGCGCACGGTGTCGGCAAGCTGCGTGTGACCGTCCTGCGCCTGGCTCAGCGGAGCGGCCAGCAGGCACAGCGCGGCGAACGCGATGCGCGCCGGGCGGCGACGGGCGAATGGATGATTTGTTGGCATGCTCTGTATCCTGTTCGGAAGAGGTCTGGCGGCAGCGGATTTCCGGTGATGCGTCAAAAAAACCGCGTTGTCGACCTTGTGGACAGGTGGCAAGCAATTAATGTGCCGGGTGGGGCTTGCTTGCAAGCAAAGAGTTTCTGCGGGCTACGGCCCGGCCCCGCGTCGCCGTCAGCGCCTTCTGCGG
>CAYQBR010000134.1:0-4089 GCA_964415735.1 uncultured Klebsiella sp.
TTCAGCGCCTTGAAGTGATCGAGATCCGACATCACCACCAGGGCCGGCTGGAACATAGTGTCCAGCGCCGGCAGGTCGGCCACCCAGTCGAGCAGCCCCCGGCGATTGGGCAGCTGAGTGAGCGGGTCAGTATGTGCCTGACGGCGCAGCTGCATCAGCACATGCTGCATCTGCGTCACATCGTTCAGGAGCACGAGCGTGCCGGCAGTCTCACCCTGATAGCCCTGTATGGGCATGCTGCTGACATCGAAGAGCCGCGCCGAACTCAGACTGCGCAGACGCCCCTCCCACTGGGCCGTGTCCCGAGTCAGCAGTGAGCAGTCGAAGTGCAGTGTCAGGACTTCGGACGCGTCGGTGCCCACGAGCTCATCGACATTCATGTCCACGATCTTCGCGAAAAACGGATTGACGTCGGTGATGCGCTGCAAGGGGTTCAGCACCAGCACCCCGACACCGATGTTGCGGAACACCAGGTCCCGCGCAATCGGCGACAGACGCAAAAAGTGATAGTGCCGCGTCGCCACGCTGATCAACACTGCGCTGAAGACGAAGAACAGCGAGGTCGGATCGAAGCCGCCGGTGAAGTCCACCCCCAGCACGTACAGCACATTGGCCACCATCGGAAAGACCGCGGCCACGGCAATGAGGGCGGACTGGCGCCGGAAGATCGCCGGCTGCTGCAGACTCGCCCGCATCAGCAGCAGCGAGCCGGTGACGGTGTAGAGATAGCTGCACAGCAGGATCTGCACCCAGAAGGCGATGCCGTAATCGAACTGCAGCACCCAGTGCTCGTCGCGCAGCACCAGTTCCGCACGCTCGTAGAACAGCGAGTGCCACTCCAGGGTGGCCACCAGCAACAGAGTGGCGGCCGGCACCAGCAACAACAGTGTCACCACCAGCGGGCTCAGCCAGCGCTGCAGGCCGGCATAGTGAATCGCGAAGAAGAGCCAGAACACCACACCGAAGACGACGCCCAGATAGACGAGTCTCTGGAACGCCAGTTGCCATTCCAGCGTGGTGCCGATATTGGCCAGCAACTCCCCCAGGGTCCAGACCGCAAAACTGCAGAGCACTCCGAGCCAGAGCATGGAGGTGCGGTCCACGAGCTTCTCGCGACTGCCGATGGCCAGCGTGAGCGCCAGCAGACTTGCCAGCAGATAGAGATAGTTGATCGCCGGAAACTGGAAATCCATGGCGGCCGCCTCAGCCCAGCAGATCGTACTTGCGCAGATAGCCACGCAACTGGTGATAGCTCATCTTCAGGAATTCGGCCGCCTTGCGCTGATTGAACTGGGAGCGCTTCATCGCCTGCTTCAGCAGGTCGATCTCGTACTGCTGCACGTGGGTCACGAAGTCCAGAGTGTCCAGCTCGCTCAGATCCGGTGCCCCGGACATCGCGGCATCGGCAGACGCGACAGCGGCGGCGGGCTGCGCCGGGGCGGCAGGACTGCTCGGTCGGTAGGGCGATTCGAACGGGTTGAGCACCAGCTGGCTGATGGGCTTGTCGGGACTCTGATAGACCGCGCGTTCCACGACGTTCTTGAGCTCGCGCACATTGCCGGGCCAGGTGTGAGTCTGCAGCAGGCGCTGCATGTTGGTGGTGAAGCCATGGAAATAATCGCCACCCAGCTCCTTCACCATGCCGACGGCGAAGTGCTCGGCCAGCACCAGGATGTCCTCCACACGCGCGCGCAGCGGCGGCAGCGTGATGACATCGAAGGCGAGCCTGTCCAGCAGGTCCTCGCGGAAACGGCCGCGCCGGGCCAGACTCGGCAGGTCCTCGTTGGTGGCCGCCACGAGGCGCACATCCACCTTCAGGGTCTGATTGCCTCCCAGGCGTTCGAACTCGCCGTACTCGATGACCCGCAGGATCTTCTCCTGCACCGGCAGGGCGGTGTTGGCCAGCTCATCCAGGAACAGCGTGCCGCCATCGGCGCGCTCGAAGTAGCCCTTCTTCTGCGATGTGGCACCGGTGAAAGCGCCGGCCTCGTGGCCGAAGAGCTGGGACTCCAGCAGCGTCTCGCTCACGGCCGCGCAATTGATCTTGAGGAAGCTCTGCTGCCAGCGCCGGGACAGAAAGTGCAGGCGCGCGGCGATCAACTCCTTGCCCGTGCCGCGCTCACCGACGATCAGCACCGGCTTGCGCAGGGGCGCCACGCGGGAGACATGTTCCTGCATCTCGAGAAAACTGGCCGATTCCCCGATCATGCGAGGCGCAGACGCATCAGAAGGCATGGCAAACTCCAGCAAAAAGATTTCGCCGAAAGTACCACCAAGTGAGCAAATTCACCACGCGCAAACGGGTGTCCACCGCGAGACGATCATTTTGTCATTGAAATTCAATAGCTTGTGATTTTCGTGAAGACTGGCACAGAAGCTGCTTTGATGCAGTCATTCGCCAATCCGACTCACTCAACGAAGGAATCCAGACCATGAGCATCTTTTCGCGCCTGACCGACATCATCAACGCCAATATCAGCGCCTTGCTCGACAAGGCCGAAAACCCGGAAAAAATGATCCGCATGGTCATCCAGGAGATGGAAGAGACCCTGGTGGAAGTGCGCAGCGGCACCGCCAAGGTGATCGCCGAGAAGAAGACGCTGCATCGGCGTGCGGAGCAGCTGCGCCGCCAGGCCGACGACTGGCAGAGCAAGGCCGAGCTGGCGATGAGCAAGGACCGGGAAGACCTGGCCAAGGCCGCCCTGGTGGAGCGCGCCGGCGTGCTGGCCACGGTGGAACTGCTCGACGGCGAGATGCTCAAGCTGGACGAGACGCTCGACAAACTGAGTCACGAGATCGAGCTGCTGCAATCCAAGCTGAACGACGCCCGGGCGCGGCAGAAGACCATCGTCATGCGCACCACCGCGGCACAGTCACGCGTGGATGTGAACCGCCAGCTGCACAACTACAGCATCGACAGCGCGATGAACAAGTTCGAGTACTACGAGAAGAAGATTGACCTGATGGAAGGCCAGGTGGAAAGTCTGAGCCGCGAGAGCAAGGGTCTGCACAGCGAGTTCGAGGAACTGGCACGCCAGGAGAAGATCGAGCAGGAGCTGCAGGCCATCAGGACCAAACTCAACAAGTAAGCCGCGACGGGACTCAGGCAATGGAATTCTTCGAATTTGTCATCGTGCTGGTGGGCATGGTGGGCGGTTTCATCACCGTCTGGACCTTCATCCTGTACCAGCGCAAGGAAAAGAAAGAGCGGCTCTCCACCGAGACCGAGTATGACATCCGCGAGCTGTCGGCCATCGCCCGCTCGCTGAGCACCCGGATCGACACGCTGGAAGCCATTCTCGACGCGGAAGTGCCCACCTGGAGAGCGCAGCATGAGCCCCCGCAACAGACCCTTTGAGCTGAACCTGCAGCGCAAGCGCTTTCTGGGGGTGTGCGCCGGGCTGGCGGACTATCTCGATGTATCGGTGGTGCTGGTGCGCATCATCGTCGTGCTGGCCTGCATCAGCTGGCCCACCCTGGTGCTGGCCTATTTCCTCACCTACTGGTGGCTGAAGCCCGAGGGCACCGGCAAGGTGCGCACCTTTGTCTCGGCCAGCCGCACGGCGGAGCACTTTCGCTCGCTCAATTACCGCAAGCCGCTGTATCGCGGCCGGGACGTGAAGGTGGCCGGCGTGTGCAGCGGCATCGCCGACTACCTGGAACTGCGCGCCCG
The DNA here is from genome assembly GCA_964415735.1 of uncultured Klebsiella sp. GTDB lineage: Bacteria > Pseudomonadota > Gammaproteobacteria > Pseudomonadales > Pseudohongiellaceae > UBA5078. The sequence continues at coordinate 3,674 of CAYQBR010000134.1, forward strand.
CACGGTGCGCATCCTCGCCGTGCTGTCGTTCTTCGTGGCCGGCCCGTTCACCTTCTTCCTCTATGGCGTGCTGTGGATCGCGCTGGAGAAGGCGCCACAGGACAGCGTGGGCCTTGCCGGCCGTCGCTCATGGGACAGCAGCGAGGACGCCGACGGGATCGCTCCGACGCCAGCGACGGAGAGTCGTGCCGACCGGCAGGCCGACAACGCCATGTCCGTGCGGGAGTGTGCCGCCGCCCTGCAGCAGGTGGAGGCCCGCCTGCGCGATGTGGAGGCGTTCATCACCTCGCGCCGCTTCCGTCTGCACTGCGAGATCAAGCGCATCTGAGCCGGTTTGCCTGCGCTCCCGTTCATCCCCGCTCGCGGGGGCGCAGGCCTCTTCCCGGCTTCCGGGCAAGCGGCTACACTCCGGGCAC
>CAYQBR010000135.1:0-4080 GCA_964415735.1 uncultured Klebsiella sp.
ATGGAACAGGTTTTTCCTCTATCGGACCAAAGCGCTCTTCGACCAGCGCAAGCACGTGCTGCACAACTTGATCGATGCCAAGCGAGGTGGTATCCACCGTCACCGCATCCTCAGCCGGCCGCAAGGGCGACACGCTGCGAGTACTGTCACGCTCGTCGCGCGCTTGGATATCCCGAAAAAGGGCGGAGAGGGTAACATCAATACCCTTATCAATCAACTGCTTATATCGCCTCTTTGCGCGCTCTTCGGCAGACGCTGTGAGGAAGACCTTGAGCCCGGCGTCAGGGAACACCACTGTCCCCATGTCACGACCATCGGCCACGAGGCCGGGCCACTGGCGAAACTGGTGCTGCCGCGCCAGCAATGCCTGCCTGATGGCGGGAATCACGGCCACTTCGGAGGCCGCCCGGCCTGCCACCTCATCCCGCAACTGATCTGACACTTCCACGCCATCCAGCCAGACCTTGCCACCCTCCAGATCAAACCGGATCTGCATGGCGCCCGCCAGCGCCAGCAGACCGATTTCATCACTGGTGGAGACCCCGGCTTTCGCGGCCGCCAGACCGAGCAGACGGTACAGCGCACCGCTGTCCAGGAAATGCCAGCCCAGTCGGGCAGCGATCCGCGTGCTGATGGTGCCCTTGCCTGAGCCGCCCGGACCATCAATGGTCAGCACAGGCACCACCGCATCAGGACGCAGAGTATCGCGGTTGTCGGGAGCCGCCCCGGACTCCTGAAAATGACGGGCAACGAAATGATCGCGCGCCTGCTTGGCCGCCATGAAGCGCTGCAGCAGAAACTCGCCTTCCCCCGCCAGGATGGCCTCCCGCACGCGAGCCAGCTCGGCGGTGTAGGCATCCAGAACCGCAACGGTTGCCGGGCCATTGGCCAGGAAAATATCGCGCCACATCGCTGGATCACTCGACGCAATGCGGGTGAAGCCGGCAAATCCGCCCGCCGCGTAGCGAAAGATATCGTCGGACAGCGTTTGCCGGGACAAGGTATTGACCAGGGCAAAGGCCAGCAGATGGGGCAGATGGCTGGTGCCCGCGAGGACCGCATCGTGATTCTGCACGCTCAAGGTGTGCACATCGGCTCCCAGGCGTTCCCAGAGTTGCCTGACGACATCGAGGGCCGTCAAGTCTGTCGCGGGAGTGGGCGTGAGGATGACCTTGCGCCCTTGGTAAAGATGCGCCGTCGAGGCGTCATAGCCGCTTTTCTCCGACCCGGCGATCGGATGTGCAGGGACAAACAAGGGGTAGTCGTCGCCATACACAGCTCGAACATCCTCCACCACACTGCCCTTGACGCTCGCGGCGTCGGTGATGATGGCATCCGGTCGGGCATGCTCACGCACGCGACGCAGGATCGCCTGGACGCTCAGCGTGGGCACGCACAGGATGATCATGTCGGCCTGACCGGCCAGCGCCTGCAGATCGTTTGACCAGCGGTCAATGACGCCATCGGCCTCGGCTCTGCGCAGAGGCGCGGCATCCCGCCCGCAGGCATCGATGGCTCTGCACAGACTCCCCTGTCGCAGCCCGCGCGCGATCGATCCGCCAATCAGGCCAAGTCCGACAATCAGGATGCGCATCTCTTCAAGCGGTTTCATGGGCCTGATCCTTTGCCATGGGGTAGGAACCGAGAAACTTCACACTGACAGTTCTGTTGCGCAACTCTTCCAGCACGTTGCGCACGGGTGCGTCATCGCGATGGCCCTCGAAGTCGATGAAGAAGACATAGGCCCAGATGCTGTCCCGTGCAGGCCGGGTCTCGATCTTGGTCAGGCTCACGGCGAACGAGTTGAAGGGTTCGAGAACACGGAACAGGGCACCAGGGCGATTTTCGGTACAGACCAGAATGGAGGTCTTGTCGCGCCCTGTACGGGGAGCCTGTTCGCGGGAAAGCACCAGAAAGCGCGTGCTGTTGTTGCTCTTGTCCTGTATGCGTCGCGATGCCATCTGCAGGCCATAGAGCGTGGCGGCGCGTTCACCCGCAATGGCTGCCGTGGCAGGATCCTGGGCGGCCAGACGGGCGGCTTCGGCATTGCTCGCCACTTCGACGGTGGGCAGCGCGGGCAGATTCGCCCGCAGCCAGTGCCTGCACTGCGCGAGTGACTGGCGATGGGAAACGATCCGGCGAACGCCCTCCATGCTGGCCTGCGGATGCAGCAGCAGATTGTGTTCGATGGGGATGATGACTTCCGCAAGGACGGTGAGGCTGGTGTCCATCAGGCATTCCTGCGTAATGGTCACCGCGCCTTCGGTGGAATTCTCCACCGGGACGACGCCGAAACGGGCGCGCCCGGATTCCACCTCGGCAAAGACATCATCGATGCTCGGCAGGCTGCGCTTGCTGGCAGACTCGCCGAAATGACGATCAGCTGCCGCGTGCGTGAAGGTGCCTTCCGGTCCCAGATAGGCAATCACCCCGTCGCCAGTGCTGGTCACGCCCGCACTCATGCGTCCGGCGCTTCCGCTGCAACGTCGGCGACGTCATCGTCATCGACATGGGCGCCCTGATCGGCCGGCTCCTGCACACGCTCGAGACCGACCAGTCTTTCCTCGGCCTTGAGCTTGATGAGTCGCACCCCCTGGGTGTTGCGACTGAGCACGGATACTTCATCCACCCGCGTGCGCACCAGCGTTCCACGATTGGAAATCAGCATGATCTCGTCGCCATCGGACACCTGCACGGCACCCACCAGGCGCCCGTTGCGCTCGCTGGTCTGCATGCCGATAACGCCCTGGCCACCACGACCATACACCGGGAACTCCTCACCCTGCGTACGCTTGCCGTAGCCATTCTCGGACACCGTCAGCACTTGCCGGCCGTCTTCCGGGATGATCAGTGCAATCAACTGCTGGCCTTCCTGCAACCGCATGCCGCGCACGCCGCGCGCCGTGCGGCCCATCTCGCGCACGTCTGTCTCGTGGAAACGGATGGTCTTGCCACTGCTGCTGAACAGCATGATGTCGCGCTGACCGTCCGTTTGCGCCGTGCCGATCAGTGTGTCGCCTTCATCCAGCTCGATGGCGCGCAGACCAACGCTGCGCTGCCGAGAGAAGCTGGACAGGGAGGTTTTCTTGACCGTGCCCATGGCCGTGGCCATGAAGATGAAGTGACCTTCGGTGTATTCCCTCACCGGTAGCAGGCTGGTGATGCGTTCACCTTCCTCCAGCGGCAGGATGTTCACGATGGGCTTGCCCCGCGACGTGCGGCTGGCGAGCGGGATGTTGAAGACACGCAGCCAGTACACCTTGCCGGTGCTGGTGAAGCACAGCAGCGTGTCATGACTGCTGGCCACGAGCAGATGCTCGACCATGTCTTCGTCCTTCACGCTGGCAGCGGCCTTGCCCATGCCGCCACGACGCTGGGCCTGGTAGTCCGTCAGTGGCTGGGACTTGGCATAGCCGCCGTGGGAAATAGTGACCACACGATCTTCCTCGGTGATCAGATCTTCCATGGACAGATCGAGCTGGGACGTGGTGATCTCGGTCTTGCGCTCATCGCCGTAGTTCTCGCGCACCTGAGCAAGCTCCTCGCGCACTACCGCAAACAGCCGCGCTTCACTGCCGAGAATGTCGAGGTAGTCACTGATCTGACGCAGCAACTCCTGATAGTCGTTGATGAGTTTTTCCTGCTCCAGACCTGTGAGGCGGTTCAGGCGCAGATCCAGGATCGCCTGGGCCTGTGCCGGAGAGAGGTAGTAATCCTGGTCCCGCATGCCGAAAGCCGCTGGCAGGTCTTCCGGGCGGCAGGCGTCGGCACCTGCGTCGCCCAGCAATTGCAGCACGCTGGCCGCGCGCCAGGCCCTGGCCATCAGCTTTTCCTTGGCCTCGGCAGTGGTCGGGGACTCCTTGATCAGCGCGATCACGGCATCGATGTCGGCGAGCGCCACCGCCAGACCTTCCAGAATATGGCCCTTCTCACGCGCCTTGCGCAGCAGGAACACGGTGCGACGGGTGACCACTTCGCGGCGATGGCGTATGAAGGATTCGATGATCTGCTTGAGATTGAGCAAACGCGGCTGGCCGTCCACCAGCGCCACCATGTTGATGCCGAACACGGACTGCATCT
>CAYQBR010000136.1:0-4069 GCA_964415735.1 uncultured Klebsiella sp.
CGCCAAGCCACTACGAGGAAACCGACATGCACAAGACGACAACTTCAATTTTCAAGGCCATCGCGGCAGCCACCCTGCTGACAGGCGCCATGAGCGCGCAGGCGGCGTGGGAATTGGATGGCGCCGCCTCTTCCTTTTATTACGTGACCAGCAAGGCTTCCGCGGTCTCCGAAGTGAACTCCTTCACCAGCCTGAGCGGCGCCATCACCGATGCCGGAGCAGCCAGCCTGGCCATCAATCTGGCCAGCGTGGATACAGGCATTGACATCCGCAACGAGCGCATGCGTGACATCGTGTTCCAGGTGGCTCAGAACGCTCAGGCAACCGTGAGTGTGACGGTTGATGCGGCGGCCCTGAACGCTCTGGCAGTGGGCGAGAGCACCACTGGCACCTACACCGCCAACGTCAGCCTGCATGGCATCAGCCAGGACATGTCCGCTGAGCTGAAGGTGGTGAAGCTGGCGTCCAACACCCTGCAGGTGAGCACCGTGCGTCCGCTGATCGTGGGTGCGGCCACCTTCGGCCTGGCAGAGGAAGTGGAGCAGCTGCGTGAAATCGCGAACCTCACCTCCATCAACCCGAACATCGTCGTGAACTTCACCCTGGTCTACAACCAGTAAAAGCCGCCTCGAACAGGCAGGCAAAAAAAAGCCACCGAGAGCGCAAGCTCCGGTGGCTTTTTGTTGCCCGGCTTACACCGGACACGAGAAGGGTCAGTCAGCGGCCGGCGCGGCAGCGGCTTCGCCTTCCATGAACTCGACGTGGATCTCCAGCTCGATGTCATCGCCCACACCGAAATTGGTGAAGCGATCGGCGCCGAAGTCCGAGCGCTTGAACTGCGCGCTGGCTTCGAAACCCAGCGTGTAGCTGCGAGTCAGGAAGTTGCGGCCGCCACCGTTGAAGGTCACGTTCAGCACTACCGGAGCAGTCACGCCGTGGAAGGTCAGGTCGCCCTGGAACTGGAAGTTGTTCTCGGTCTGACCGATGAACGACGTCGTTCTGTAAATGGCTTGCGGGAACTGTTCCGCATCAAGCCAGTTCGGGCCCATCAGTTCCTCACCGAACTCGGGGAGGTTCACGTCCAGACTCTTCATGTCGACAATCACTTCCAGCTGGGAGTTCTGAATGTTCTCGGGATCGAAATCCAGAGACGCATCAAAATTCGTGAAGCGACCGAGGAAGGTCGAGAAGCCCAGGTGATTGATCTTGAAGATCAGCGCTGCGTGGGACTTGTCCAGCACGTAGGCGCCACCGCGCAACTCACTGACTTCGGTGTTGAAGTCGGGAGTCAGCAGGCGGTCACAGGACACCAGGGTGACGGCACATACCAGGCCAAGAGCAGCCCGGCGCAGATTTGAAACGAATTGGCTTGTCATCGAATTGACCTACTTGACGATTGTCTTGGTTGATTACTGACCGGCGTAAACGTCGACCTGGATAACCACGTCGTTCGGAATCGTCGATGTATTGGCCCAGTAGCCCTGACCCACGCCGAAGTCCAGTCGCTTGACGGTGACTTCGCTGGTCAGATGCAGACGCGGCTGTCCGTCGTACATCTCGATGTCGAGAGTGAACGGGAAGGCGATCGGGTGCGTCTGGTTGCGGATCGTCAGGCTGCCTTCAGCGGTGAAGCTGTTGACGGACTGCAGACTGCACTTGGTGGCCTGGAAGCTGGCAGTGGGGAACTGATCGACGTCGAACATCTCGATGTCCATCAGGTAATCCTTCACTTCAGCGCCATCCACAGCGATGTCCGCGATGGGGATGGTGACCGAGAAGTTGCAGGAGCCCGGGTTCGCGATATCGATATCGAAGCTGGCCTGCACATTCTTGAATTCGCCCTGGTACGGGGTGCCTTCATAGGAATACTTGAAGACGACGGTGGATTCCGCCGGATCAAGCTCGAACACGGCAGCCTGAGCTGACATGGCGCCGATCAGGGCGAGCGGCGCAAAGGCCGCTCTTGCAAACAATTTACTCATGGTAGTGACTACTCCTGTTTTTTGAATTACGGCAGAGCATAGGCAAGCAGTTCTGTCGGCTTGCCTGATCCGCTCACGAACATGGCCACATACTGCTTGCCGTTATGCTCGTAAGTGAAGGGCTGACCAGTCTGTGTGTTGGGCAGCTCGATTTTGACAAGCAGATCGCCAGTGGTCTTGTCATGCACATACAGACCATTGCCACCACCGACACCCTCTCCCACGAACAGCAGGGTCTTGGTGACCAGCACGCCGGCACGGGTCGGCACACCGGTACGACCGAGGTCGATGCCTGCCAGAGCGGGGTTGTTGGCAATGTTGGCGGGGGTATCGCCATTCGGGATCCACCACTTGTGGTCACCGGTGTTCATGTCAATGGCGGTAACACGGCCGTAAGGCGGCTTGATGATCTCAAGACCACGGACGCGGGGAACTCGGACACCGAAGGCCTGGCTGAAGGCCAGATCGGATTCCGGGTCCTTTTCCACGGACAGCACGGCCAGTGCTGTGCGCGAGGGCACGTAGAGCACGCCTGTCTCGGGGTCGAGCGCCGAACCTTCCCAGTTTGCACCTCCGGTGGCGGAAGGCAGACTCAGAGTGCCGACGGTGCCGTCTGCCGCAGTGGACAGAGAGGGCGGTGCGTAGACGTTGTCGGACATGCGGAAGCGCTTGGTGGCTTCGATCGCCTCGGCACGCAGTTCCGGAGTCCAGTCGATCAGATCGTCTTCCGTCACGCCTTGACGGTCAAACGGAGCCGGACGAGTCGGGAAAGGCTGAGTCGGGGAGTACCACTCGCCCGGAACGTCGCCGATGGGGACGGGCTGTTCTTCGATGGGCCAGATCGGCTCGCCGGTCTCGCGATCATAGGTGTAGACCCAGGACTGCTTGGTCACTTGCATCACGACCTTGCGACCGTTCGGCAGATCGGCCAGAACAGGCGCAGAGGGGTTGTCCCAGTCCCAGATGTCGTGGTGAATGAGCTGGTGGTGCCACTGACGCTCACCGGTAGTGATGTCCAGCGCTACCAGAGCGTTGGCAAACAGGTTGTCGCCCGGACGGTCGCCGCCGTAACGGTCACCGGTAGCGGACTCGACCGGCAGGTAAACGAGGTTCAGCTCGGGGTCACCAGACATCGGGGCCCAGACGCCCGCGTTGCCGGTGAAGTTCACGCCTTCATCCAGCCAGGTCTCGAAGCCGACTTCGCCGCGCTCGGGAATGGTCTTGAAGGTCCACAGCAGTTCGCCCGTCTTCACGTCATAACCGCGCACATCGCCCTTCACGTTGATCTTGGAACGCGGACGCATGCCCACGCGGTGCGCCGGGCCGACCACCGCCACGCCGTTCATCACGAACGGAGGCATGGAGGAGCCGATGTCCACGTCGTCGTAGCCGTCGGCGTAGGCGTTGCGCAGGCCGTCGAACAGGTCAACGATGCCGTTCTCGCCAAATTCGGGGTCAGGGATGCCGGTGGCGGCATCGAGGGAGACCAGATGGAAGCCCGGGGTGATGGTCAGGATGCGAGCCTTGTCGCCATCACGCCAGAACGCCACGCCACGGCCAGCGCCCTTGCGCGGGGCGGTGTCGAAACGCTCACCTTCCTGAGGCCGCCACATCCACAGCAGCTGACCTGTTGCCGCGTCGATCGCGATCACGTTGCGGGTGTCACCGGCGGTCGCGTAAAGCACGCCGTCAACTTCGAGCGGGGTGGAGGTGTTGTTGAATTCTGCGGAGGTACCGAATTTCTCGGTGGCGAAGCGCCAGGCGATCTGCATGGAGCCGACGTTTTCGGCATTGATCTGATCGAGAGGGGAATAGCGCTGCGCTGCCATGTTGCCGTTGTAGTCAGGCCAGTCACCGGCGTACACATCAGTGCCCGACTGGCTGAACGCTGCCGGAGCACACACCAGGATACCAACGCTGGCACACAGCGCAGGCACCAAGCCTTTTCTTCTTGTCATCTTGAACTCTCCCAAAGGTTACTGCTTGAAATCGTGGGCACTCTACGATCGAGTAGACCGCGCTGACCGGCCACGGATTTCGCACCGCAAGCCGCGCAGGGGGCGCAAGAAAAGGTGCAGAGGTGGCCC